>CAYYOO010000082.1:0-6473 GCA_964473335.1 uncultured Thermoplasmatales archaeon | reverse complement strand
GCACGCATCTTTCTAACTGTTAGCTTTCTTCTATCCATAGTTGTATCAAGATCAAGTAGAATTATACCATCTACCATAAATTCAGAAATTGTATCACGAGACAAAGCACGTGAACCTTCAGGTACTTCAGATGTAACTAAAGCAGTGCATCTTTCTTTATTAAGTAGACTCAAAATCCTTCTAATATGCATACGAGTAGCAGGAATCGATCCAGCTGGATATTTTTTGGTGTCTTTAGTAGTTTCTGATGGAATTATTTCATGTACACCTGAAACCCACACTGGTACTTCAGATACTGGTGTTAAAGAATCAAGTACAACACGCGAATATTTACCAGACCTCATCTCATTTTCCATTTCTTTATGGACATTTGGATTATCTAAATCTAGATAGATAAACCTTAGTTTACCTGCTTCTACCCATCTCTGAAAATCATAACCAAGTTCAGTTGCCTGTCTTTTTATGTTTTCTATTCTTTCATCTGATGTTAAAAAAAGACAGTTCTCGTTTTTTTCAAGGCCGTCCCATAAGAACTGGAAACATAGAATTGTTTTACCTGAGCCAGGTGTTCCAGATACTAGTGTTATAGTATTACTTGGTAGACCCCCTTTAAGTATATTATCAAGATTTTCTATACCAGTTGATACTCTTTTCACCCAGTCAGCATTATTTAAATTAATATTTTGATCCAGATCTTCCATTTTTATCACATTATCCTATGGAGAACACCCATCGATTGCTCTCCCTCTCCAATTTAGGTAATATTTATTTAACTTAAAAGACTTTTCTTTCTAATAAAATACAAATACTCTTACTTCTTTTTCATATCACAGCAATTTATGATAAAAACTTGTATAATAGATGGTTACATAGATGAACCAACCTGCCTTGGTGTTCCACCATATATTAGCCCCTATCCTAGATATATAGCTGGTGCAATTTTAAAAAATAATTCTAAAAACATTGTTGACTATTTTACAATCGATCAACTTAGAAACAATCAAGATTTAATAAAAAGATTAGATATTTATGATCTAGTTATTGCAATAGCTGGTTCATCTGTACCAGGTAGATACTTATCTGGTTACCCGGCTAGTCCAAATGAAATTGAAAAAATATTTAGGAAAATAAATAAACCGAAAAAAATATTATGCGGTCCTGCTGCAAAATATGGTTTTTCAACTGGCGGCGGACATAAAACAAAACAAATTGAAAATGTATTTGATTTTGTAGTCAGTGGAGATCCTGAAATATTTATTTTTGATTTTTTAGATGGTAAAATTAATGAAAAAATCACTAGAAAAAATTCTCATAGCATAAGTGATTTTTCTTTATTAGGCGCAGGTCTTGTAAAAAATCATCCGTTTTTTCCTGATTATATAATAGCTGAGATTGAAACATATAGGGGTTGTGCGAGAAGTATAGTTGGAGGATGCAGTTTTTGTAGTGAACCAGAAAAAGGTGTACCTGATTTTAGACCAATATCTGATATTTCTTCTGAGATTAAAAATCTATATGAAAATGGCATAAGGCATTTTAGACTCGGTAATCAGCCTTGTTTTTTTTCCTATATGGCTAAAGATGCAGGGAAAAAAGAGTTTCCCCATCCAAACCCTGATGCAATTGAAGAGTTATTAAAAAAAATCAGAGATGTTGCACCAAATTTAAAAACACTTCATATTGACAATGCAAATCCTGGAGTTATAGCTAGATATCCAAAGGAATCAAGAAAAATCGCTGAAACAATAATTAAGTATCATACATCTGGAGATGTTGCTGCTTTTGGTGTTGAAAGTGTTGATCCGAATGTAATCAAGCAAAATAATCTAAAAGCAAGTGAAGATGAAGTAATGGATGCTATAAAACTGTTAAATGATGTCGGAAGAAGAACTGGAAAAAATGGCATGCCTGAACTTTTACCTGGGCTTAATTTTGTTTTTGGGTTGATCGGTGAAACAAAGAAAACATTTGATTTGAATTATAGGTTTTTAGAAAAAATCGTTGAAAATAATCTTCTTGTAAGAAGGATAAACCTTAGGCAAATAATTCCGATACCCAACAGTAGAATGGAAAAGATTGGAAATAAACTTGTTTTTAAACATAAAAAAGAATTTAAACATTTTAAATACAAGGTAAAGGAAAATATTGAAAGATTATTGTTAGAACAAATGCTTCCAAGAAAAACAATATTAAAAAATATTTATACTGAAAAACATGATGGAAAAACTACTTTTGGACGGCAGATTGCAAGTTACCCACTTCTAGTTGGCATTCCAGGTAAATATGATTTAGGTAAATTTTTAGATGTTAGAATTGTAGACTATGGTTATAGATCAGTTACAGGAATACCCTATCCTTTTGATTTTAATAACGCTCCAAGAGAAACCTTGACTGCTATACCTGGAATTGGTAAAAAAAGAGCAGTTAATATTATGCTAAATAGGCCTTTTAAAAATAAAAAAGAACTAACAAATATTTTCAAAGACCCTGATATAAAAAAAGACATTCTTAATTATCTTTAAAATAATAGTATGATATTAATATGATTTATTTTATTTGTAATTTTATATGAGTGCCAAAAACTTATCTGAACTTGAGAAAAAAATAAACTATGAATTCAAAAATAAAAAACTTTTAAAAAATGCTTTAACTCATAAAACATTTGCTTATGAAGCAAGTAATCCTGTTGAGTTCAATGAAAGACTTGAATTCTTAGGCGACAGCATTCTTGGTTTTATTGTTGCTGAGTCATTATATCATACAAACAGGTATTTTTCAGAAGGTGAACTAACTAGAAGAAGATCAATTCTTGTAAAAAATAAGTTTTTATATAAAAAAGCAAAAACAATAGATCTAGGCAGATATTTGTATCTTGGAAAAGGTGAAAAACTTCAAAATGGAAAAGAAAATCCCACTAATCTAGCTAACACCCTTGAAGCTTTGATTGGTGCAATCTATCTTGATTCAAATCTTAAAACTGTCAAAAAATTCATTACTGAATTTATTTTTAGTGAAAATTTATAACTAAATAAAATTATAAAAAAACATAAAAACAAAACTCTTATATAGTATACTAATATAATTTAATTAACAAGTGTTAATAATGTGGGGGTATAAAAATGAAAAAAATAATCTCGTTTTTTATTATAGGACTGTTTATAGTAAGTAGTTTTGCAACAATCAGTTTAAGTAAAGAAAATAAAGAATATATAACTGAAGAAATCAAAATAGAACTAAAAAAGCCCTTGATCAAAAACAATATTGACTCATCAGAAATAAAAATTCAGAATACAAACGCATATACAATGGAACCAGGTAAACCAATACTTCCCTGTTATAAAAAGACCTTTAAATTCTCTGTAGGAACAAATATAAAAGAAGTAAATGTAGAAATAAAAAACAAAGAAAAAATCAAACTATATAAAGATATAAAAATAGCACCACAGCCAGTTAAAATGAAAACATTATCACAAGAAAATATAGAAAAAGAAAACAAAGTTGATTTAAAAAAAACATATCCAGAAAAAGAATATTTCTATAATATTGGTAGAGGAATAGAAAACGAAAAGCCTACTCTATTTTTAACAGTACAAGTAAATCCCTGTTCATATGATCCCATTGATAACACAGTAACTGTAGGAAAAAACATTAAGATTTCAGTTGCAATAGACAACGAAAAAGAAAAAGCACCCAAAGAGGGAAAATATAATTTTTTAATAATTACTCCACAGATTTTTAATGAAGAGACTAAACCACTTCAGATACATAAAGAAAACAGAGGAATATCTACAAAGCTTGTAACCTTAGAGGATATCTCAAATGAAAAATTTTTTACAAAAGAAGGAAGAGATGAAATTGAACAAATAAAATATTTTATAAAAAACGCCTATGATAATTGGGGCACTAGAAATGTTTTAATTGTCGGTGGAAATGATTATTTCCCAGCTAGAAACACACATATAAAAATCATATATACTGGAGGAGGATATGACGATGAACAATTCATCTCTGATCTTTATTATGCAGATATATATGATTCAAAAAACAAATTCTGCAGTTGGGATTCAAATGAAAATAACATATTTGCTGAGATCAACCAGGATGTTGAAAATGATAGTTTAGATCTTTATCCTGATGTAAAAATTGGAAGACTTGCTTGTACTAACAATGATCAAGTTGAACTTGTTGTAAACAAAATAATAAACTATGAAAGTTCAAAAGCCTGGACAAATAACTGGTTTAATGATATCGTAGTAATTGGAGGAGACACAGTCACATCACATATGGGGGATGATTCAAATATCGATGAAGGGGAACTTGTAAACCAAGTGATAATCAATGTAATGGATGGTTTTTTACCAGATAAAATATGGTGGACAAATGGTAAACTCGGTGGTATTTCACCGTCTGGTGTAAATAACATAAACAAAGCAATAAATGATGGATGCGGATTTATTGACTGGTCTGGACACGGGTCTGAATCAGTATGGACCACTTATCCACATAATGGAAGAAGGCAAATCTTACCTTCTCCAATAGGCGCATACACAAATACGATGATATCAGATTTAGATAACAAAGAAAAGCTTCCAATTGTAGTATGCGGCGGATGCAGCCTTGGTAAATACCTAGCAGATGACAATTGCTTTTCTTGGGCATTTCTCTCAAATCCCAATGGTGGAGGCATTGCATCATTTGGAGCTACAGCATATGGTTATATTTATCTAGGTGAATGGGCAACTTTTGGACTTATTGAAGGAATTGGAATTAGACTTTTTGAGTCATACGTAGATGGGTCTAAAACCCTTGGTGAAATGTGGAGCACCGCATACAACGAGTATATTAACTTTTTATCAAATCATCCAGATCCTGACATATATTTCGGATCTGCAGATTATAAAACATTAGCTGAATTCCATATGTTTGGAGATCCAACTCTTCAAATAAGATCTGACTCAAATCCACCTGAAAAGCCTGCAAATCTTTCAGGTCCTAAGAGAATAAAAAGACATGAAAGCTATAACTTTAGAGCATCTACTACTGATGAAGACAACGAACAAGTTTACTATTTATTTGATTGGGGGGATCAATCATACAGCGAATGGCTAGGGCCATATGACTCAGGTGAATCAATCAAAACAACTAATAGTTGGGAAAAAGGTGGAAATTATGAAATTCGGGTTAAAGCTAAAGATATTAACGGAGTACAAGGTGAGTGGAGTGATCCCTTATCAATTTCCGTACCTAAAACAAAAATTAAAAATCAATTGATAATCGAACAAATATTCAATATTATCGAAAGAGTATTTCCTAGATATTTTATATTCTTTCAATCTTAAAAATCTTTAATTTTTCATCTTCAAATGAAAGTGTATTTAACTCCACATAATTCAAATTAGCTTTTTTTATTATTCTAATCAATTTTTTTTCATCTGATTGTGAACTAAAAACAAAATATGCAATTCCCTTTTTTTTAAGATATTTAGATACATTTAAAATAAATTTTTTTGTGTATTTTAATCCATCTTTTCCACCGTGAACGGCTTTATCTAACCATTCATCCTTATCTATTAAACCTCTATTATCTTTAGGTAAATATGGTGGATTAAAAATTATTACATCAAATTTTTCATCTTTTTTTATTGGTTCAAAAAGAGAACCAATTCTTACATCAAATGATCCTTTAATTTTCTCTTTATTCATCTCATAGTTTTCAATAGTATTTTTTACTGCATATGGATTTATATCAGTTGATATCAGATTTACATTTTTACTTGCAAAATATAGGGATATTATCCCGCAACCACAGCCAAGTTCTAAAAGAAAATCTTTTGGCTTTATTTTTACTGATTCTAATAGGTGAAAGGTATCTTCAGCAGGATCATATACTTCTGGATAAACCTTGATTTTTAGGCCATAGAAATTAAAGATTTTAATTTCTTTTTTCATTATCTACGAAATATTTAGATATATAATAAACAATTTGTAAAAAATTTTATAAACAAATAATTACTGACAGTCTATATGAAAGATTTAATTAAAGCTCAAATCGGAGTTGGATTGCTTGCTTTTTTTGCAACTGTTTGGGTTGTAGCATTACATCAAGCTTATTCCAATGTATTAAATTCAGTTTTGATAATTTTGAGTATGTTTGTTACAACAATGGTTTTATCTTATGTTTTACTAGCTATTCTTGAATGGGTTGATATCTTTGATCTAAATACAAATGCCATTCTTACATTGATTGTTAATATAACCCTTCTTCAGGCTGTTACTTATCCAGTGATCTTTCAACTTGCAAACTAAAAATAATTATTTTTTATCTATTTTTTCTAAAAAATTCCTAAACTTTTTTTCTGTTTCTCTTAATGCATTTTCAGCCATTTTATGATCTGTGTTATTTTGTACTATGAATGCTACTCCATGTTTTCCATCATCAAAAGATGTTGGAATTATTTTTACTTTTAAAAAAA
>CAYYOO010000081.1:0-6531 GCA_964473335.1 uncultured Thermoplasmatales archaeon | reverse complement strand
AACCTTTTTTTCTCTTGTAAAAATTTTTGTTGCTGTAAAATCTACCCTATCAAAACTATCACTTGAAACATCAAGATTTATTGATTCATCCAATAAAAAACCGAATTTAAGATGGTTAAACAATGGAAATAGGTTTGATATTTTGATATCATCTGCTTTCTTAGGTTTAGAATTTTCATTCCAATCCTCGATAAACACCCATATCTCATCCAACCATGTCTGCCCAGATTTATCATAAACCTGCGCTCTAATCATGACGTTCTCTCCGCCGGCTAGTACACCTATATCCTTTGTCTTAGTTTTAGATTTTGGCCCTACATCACAATACCATTCATATGGGGGATCTCTATCTACATATGGAAGATTTGGTCTTTCTCCAAACGGCTCAATATCAAATTCTACTCTTTCAATTTCTACATTATCTGATGCATCAGCTCTAACCCAGAAACCCTCTCCCTGCTCAATTTGTTGCTCATTAGCAGGCTCAGTTACTTCTACATATGGTCTTTCTGCATCGATTTTTATATCAATTCTGTGATCAGGATCACCATGATCTTCTTCATTACCAGCAATGTCTTCTGACCAGAATGTTACAACCCATTCTCCTTTCCAATTTGATGATTGAGAAACCGTGAGATGTATGCCGCCTTCTGAATTATATACTTGGCTATCACCATAGTTTAATGTGTAATATGTTTTATCTACACCGCTTCCAATGTTTTTTGGAAAATCCTCTGATTTTAGCCATACTGTTACTCCTTCTTCTATGTAATACTCATTCAGACCTTTCTCTCCTTCGATATAATCTATGCTGGTTCTTGGAGGCTCTTCATCTATTCCAAGATATGTTACCTTCCATTTATCTAAAACGGGAGTAATCGAGGGATCTACTCTATTTAGATGCGCCCTTAATCTAATTACTTTTTCATTTATAGAAGAAAGATCCATACCTGAGTTTATACTTTCATAACCAGATATTACATTACCATCACTATTTAGAACATCAAATGTTATTGCCCCATCAGATACAGCTGTGAATTTATCCCATTTAAAAAGGTTATCCGCTGTTATTTCTTTTGAAGTAATCTGAGCTTCAAGTATCATTTGTTTCTCCGATCCAAACGACGCTGTCACTTCAGAGCTATCTCCAATGTTTAAATGCCATATATTTCCATATGTATCTGGCATACCATTAAAAGGTGAAGCATAATTAATACGGGTATCTTCCCATGTTACAAAAATTTCATTTTCATCCACTGCAACATTTACCCAATCAGCTTCTGCAGAGGTACTAGCCGATAGTTGAATATCGCCCATCTGATCATAGGTTTCAATTTCTCCATCTACAGTTATAAATCTCCCCCATATCTTACCTCCTCCGTTGAAACAAACAAGAAAAGCTGTTTCTAGATAAGGTGCAATATCCGTTCTTACAAAATTTTGACCTTGTTTGATAATAGCAGAACTTCTCTCTTGTCCTGATGGAGTATAGGTTTTACCGTATATGCTGCCCCTGTATTTTTTAGCTGGAGTACCACTATTATAGGTTACAAGATACCGATCTGCTTCTTCTGAATATTCAACACAGGGGTATAGATAACGAATACTCGAGGAACCATCTGCTATCTTAAAACGACTACCTACTGGATTTAAATTTTTATCAAATAATTGTCCATAGATATCTATTTCAAAGTCGCCTTTTTTTTCTTCATAAACTATCATATACTGCTCGTGTTCAGGATCAAACGCAACCCACGGTTCAAACTGATTGTTCGATTCAACACAAATATTTTTTTCACCACCAACAGTGTTTCCATTTGTATCATAGAGTCGCCCGTAGATATTATAGTTGTTTTTACCATTTCTTGCATCCTCCCAAACAACACAAAATCTGTTATTCTTGTTGTCAAATTTGACCATTGGATCTCCCTGCACATCATCTTCTTCACAGATTATTATATCACTATTATCCACATTACCACTTGTGGACACAAACCTTGCTATAATGTTTTTACTATCTGGATCATTAGAAGTGTAATAATGCTCCCAGGCCACAAAGAATTTACCCCCTCCATATGCTGCAGATGGATTTTCATGATGCCATTGAGGGTCGCTTCCGCTTCGAATTGTAAAGTCTTCTTTTACAGCTGATCCACTAGCTTGATATAATGAGCCGCGAATATCTTGTTTGTAGAAATAAGTGTAAGGTGGGTTAGGCGCAGATCCTTCTTCCCATACTACTAAAAATTTGTCATTTCCAAAACATACATCAGGATCCCATGAGCCCTCTGTATAGACATGTACTGATATTTTTTTGTCATTAGGCCATTCTTCCTCCCATTCATCAAATACACTATAGAAATTACTTTCTTTTTGGGCATCTGGGTTTCCATAAAACATATATAGAGTGCTGTCACCAGCTGGAATAGATGGAATATTTACCCATATTTCTGCATCGTTACTATCATAGTTCTCTATCCATTGAGAAAGAAACTGAGTAGGATAATTTTCATGTTTAAATCTTACATCAGCAAAATTATTCTGCATGTCAGAATCATAATCAACATTTAGATGTATTGCATAGTTTTCTAATGCTGAACCTTTTTTATTTGTTAAAGTAATTGGAACCAATTTTGTCCAGGATTTATCAGACCATATTGGATATGTGCTTTTTATCTCAGCACTTCCCTTTGAAACAACATAATCATATGACATTGATGATTCAATTAACTGTTCATTATTAAAGTCATCAACCCATTCATATGTTGGATCATCAAGCATAGCAATAGATGAAACATCATCATCTTTTATGTTATATGTTTTTACTGTTGCTTGTGAGATGGATGCTGCTGTAAATAAAACAAAAACAATTAAAGTTACCAGCTTCAAATAATTATTTTTTAATGTTTTCTCTTTCAATTTTTTCACCTCTTTTAACCTAAATTAATTTTTAAGTGGGATTTTCATAATCAAGTGCATCATACCATTGACCGTTTAGTAATATATTAAAATCTAGGAACCCTGTATATTCTACAACCGGCCAGATATATAGCAACAGATTATACCAGTACCAATCAACACATGCATAGATAGCTGCATTTTGAAGGGTTGCCTCTGCGCCCCAAGTATCTGCATATGTTGCATATATATACATATCATCTATACTTACTTCATTAGTGTACTCATTTATCTTAAAATATCCTGGATCATTTGAGCTTGCACCCTGATGCCATTTCCATATAACATCAAAATGCGGGTTTTGAGGAAGAGTTACATAGCCATTGAAATCCACGCCTTCAATATTTTTACCTAAATCAAAATCAAGATGAACCGGTTCATCCTGATAAAGATCAACTACAAGACCCCCGTGATCGCTCAGCTGCCAGTCAAGATCAAGACGGGTGTCTTTACCTTGATACTCTAACTGCAGCTCAAGATCTTTTAATGTATCAACTATACCTTCAAAATCTAAATCGTTAATCTTTAGGTCTTGTCCGCTTCCACTGACATCCCAATTGGCATACAAATCATCTGCTGATACCTCTTCAAGTTTAAGATCTAATTTATGATTATTGGCTCTGTCTTCAAAAAATAGGGTTTCACCTAACATACTTTTTGAAGTATCTAAATATAAATATCCATCTGTTGCAACATGAAATCTTGTGTCTAACGATCCATCCCGAATCTCTAGTTTATTGTATAAAGAATAGTCGCCATATGTTAAATCAATCTCTATAGGATCAAAACCTCCACTGCTTCCTCTATTTGAATGAAATTCTCCTTGAAGTTTACCCCAATATAGTTTTCCATTTGCATATGTTTCAGAAGGAATCTCTGTAAATTTTACTACTGGATCTACTGCAGCTGGGTCAAAACTAAGAGGAGCATATATATCAATTTCTTCAAAATTACTGCTCATATCATGGCTTACAGTACCAGAAATATAGTTGCTCTGATCCATTAAGTTATTAAGATTTACTTTTAAGTTACCAGAGGCACTAGCTTGCATAGATCTAGGAATGCCCTTTGGTATAGTAATAAACTTCATATCAGGCTCAGTCGTTTGATCTTTTTTAGGATAATATAAAGTTAAATCATTGATACTTCCGCTCATATCAAGCCCCGCATGACCTGAGAGAGAAACATCAAGATAATTACCACTTGAAAGAGAAACTGTTCCACCTGCAGAAACGTCCTGAGAACTTGGGATGTGATCAATTTCTAAAAAAGGTGCATCTGGAGCCTCTAAATCTGTTTTAGGATAAAACACTGTGACTTTTTCAATGGAACTACTCATCACTGTTTTTGCATATACATCAAGTGTTGCTGAAAAACCATTCATTGAAATATCAAAATCAAGTTCTTTAATTCCCCATTCACATTCAAGGCTTTTTGGAAGGTCTTTTACTTCAATTTTTTCTTCGAATTTACTAGGAATGTCTACCTTGATTCCTACATTAAACCTATCACTTGCCTCATATTTGAAACCCTTAAGTCCATTAATATCAAAGCTGAACCAACTACCCGACCTAGCTAGATCATCTGTTTCAATCTTGTCAAGTGTTAATATAAGCCTTGGAACAGATATTGCTTGACCTACGTTTACATCAGCTTTAAAAGTAATATCTGTAGGACTGTACCTTGAGCTTTTTTGATCGAAGTTGTAGTAAATATATCCATTAGATGGAATATACTTAGTTCTCACATAAGTAGGAGGTGCAAACTCAACAGAAAATGCAACATCAAACTTTTTTGTATCTGTATCTCCATCGAACGCCTGAAAACCATATAATAGTTCTACTGGATATGATGAAGACGATTCATATAATTCATGCTCAAAAATTGTTGGATTAAAAATGCTTCCTTCCTCTCTCCAATTATAGTTGAAGCTTTTTGCAAAGGCAAATCTTTTATCGATAAGGCTGGGTATCCTTTCACCCTCTACTGATTTGTAACCCGAGCCAATGGAGATATAATCATTATCATCATTTGAGGATTTCAACATTAATTTATTATCCTCTATTTTTCTATCTGTTTTTAAAAATTTGTTTAAAAATCCATCAGGGAATCTAATATTGAATTTTTCTTTTAAACTTCTCACTCTTTCTACTATTTTGGATAAAAAGGAATATTTGTCATCTATCTGATTAACAATTTTTGATTTACTTTTTATAGAGTTTTTTATAAGTCCATAGTTAACTCTCAACTCAGACCAGACCTGTAATTCTGCATAGTTATCAGAAATACCTCCATTTGGCAACTGCCTTACTCTGAATCTAAATTCAAGGCTTCTCGCACTATCTAGATCAGGATATTTTATTTCAGACCAATAAAAACCTATTATCACTTCCACATCGTCTTCTTGATCTTCATCTATATCAAATCTAATCTTTTCTCCGTGTTCAGGATGTTTTAAAAAACGTTCAGTGAAATCTTCTATTGAAATATCCACTTCTTGGTCATATATTTGACCTTTGTATTCAAAGCGAACCCACCACTCCAGCATTTTATCACTGTTTTCATTCATCCATTGAATATCAATTGATTTAGGCTGATATTTAATAGGCTTAAAATCTTCGTTAGTTGCTGACAAATAATTATCTACACTCTTAGACAACAAGGAAGTAACTTGATCTGTAGAGAGGTAATCCTTTATTTTACCATCCGCCTCTTTAAAATCTTCATTTTTGTTTGAATTTATACTTTGGGAAAAACCTGCCCCTGACATGCTTACACATATCATACTAAGAATTATTAACAAAACAATAATTTTTTTCATTATGAAAATTCACCTCTTCATACCCAATACTTTTCTATATTAATATTTGTAAGAAGTTGTATTTATTATTTGTGGAAATTTTCTCGTCAATATTAAAAAATATCGTTGATTTACGAAAAATACAAGAAAAAAATTAGGTAATTTTGAATAAAATAAGATTAAGATGGCTTGACAGCGTACCGAGAACCTAAGAGTTTCAAACAGTGAAGTTTACCTCAAAAGAGTTCCGAAGAATTCAATCGAGGCTCTCCACCTAGCTCAGAGGCTCAAGCCCTCTCAAGAGGGTAATTTTCCCATATGCTCTCGCAATATGGTAACAAGGATTACGCAGGCGGACTTAACTTCCGGGTTCGAGATGAGACCGGGTATTTCCCCGCCGCTTTGGCCGTCAAACCATCATATGAATCTGATTTGATTAAAGTATACACAACCTGTTTAACGATTGAGCCAGTAAAAGGGCGTTTAGTAGCCACGAGCTGAACATGTCGCCGAAGCTTCATGCGTACACTCTGGCCCTATCAAACGGATCTTTTATCCGAGCCCATACGATGTCTCGTTTCAGGGTGGGCTTCATGCTTAGATGCTTTCAGCATTTATCCCTTACAGCGTGGCTGCCCAGCACTGCCTTGTCAGACAACTGGTAAACTAGTGGCTGCAGGCCCCTGTTCCTCTCGTACTAAAGGGCCTTTCCCTTCAAACATCAACACTTCTAGAAGATAGCAACAAACCTGTCTCACGACGGTCTAAACCCA
>CAYYOO010000080.1:0-6716 GCA_964473335.1 uncultured Thermoplasmatales archaeon | reverse complement strand
CCAAAAAAATTGGCCAAAATATTATTGCAGCTAGAGACGGAATGAATCTTGATCTTTCAGATTATAAAAAATAAGTATACAAATATAGGCTTTGCACATTTAATATAGCATTTATGTGCGGATTCAGAAATTGCACATAAACATTTTCAAAAATGTTTTATATTGCTCAGATATTTTATAATCTATGTTTGGGATGAAAACTATAATGTTGACCATATCGATAATTGTATTCTCTTCTTTTACAGTGCTTACTACTTTAGAACATGTAAACGCTGCCGGGGAGGAGAATACCATATATGTTGATGATGACGGCGGCCAGGATTATACAAGTATTCAAGATGCAATTGACAATGCTTCGACTGGAGATAAAATTATTGTTTACAATGGAACTTTTCAGGATCAACTTTGGATTGACAAACCAATAGATCTAATTGGTTCAGGTGAAACAAAAATTATTGGTAATAATTATACAAATGCGATAATGTGCATGAGTAATAATTCTAGTATTAAAAACTTAATAATTCAAAACTGGGATAATGGTTTATATATTAGCGGTAAAAATAATTATGTTAAAAATTGTTTCTTTTATAAAAATAATTGTGGAATCTATTTATCAACTACAAATTTCATAACCGTTGACAAATGTACACTTAAAGATAATATATATAGTGGATTAGTTTTTCATGGTAGTTCAAATTGTAAAATTAGGGAAAGTAATTTTATTAATAACAGTAACGGCATTATTCTTGAATTATATTGGAATATTTCAAATAGTTATGATAACTCAATCGAAAATGAACAAATCTCAATAAGATATTCTCAGGAAAATAATTTCATCCTCTGTAACTTTTGCGGTAATAATGTTCATGCGTACATCGATCCAGAAGTAACACTTCTTGATAATAACTCAAATAATTCATTTGATAATGGATTGGTTGGGAATTATTGGGATGATTACAATGGTACAGATGAAAATGGTGATGGAATAGGTGACACGCCATACAATGTTAGTGGAAATAGTCAGGATTTATATCCATTAATGGAACCCTACAATAATTCTTCGATTCCATCCGGTGAAGATGATGATATGAATAATCAAAACAACACCAATGATACAAACAATAGTGCTAATGGAAAAAGAGATAAAAACAAAGATGAAGTTATTGCTGGTTTTATTATCTTATTCTTAATAGCTGCAACTGTTTTCTTTGTATTTTACAAAAGAGGTAAGAAAAAATAAATCAGAAAAAATGTTAGAACTCTGAACAAAACATCAGAAAACCGTCAGCGGATTGAAAAACCATGTTTTTCCCCTTAGCCGACAGGAGTAGTTTCAACTACCTCTACAGCAGGGTTATAAGGAGAAAGCTCCTTACATATTTTGATAAAATTGCATAATAAACATAGTTAATATTCTTGCCCCAAGAGAAGTACGAGTTCTCAAGGGGCTGGAGCCATGACAGTATGAGTATCAAAGCCCCAAGCGAAATTAAAGAATTAGTTAAAAAAAGTTATCCACAAGACTGGATAGCATATAACCAAGCGCAAACACAAGAAAAAATACTTTTCATGGAACTACTGCATGAATTATGCTCTCAAATACCTAAAACAAAAAGAAAAGGTCGTGGTAGACCACCATCAGATATAAGGGATATGGTTTTTGCGTGTTGTTTAAAAATATACCTGGACAGTAGCAGTAGACAAACCCGGTCTGATATAAAAATGGCAGAGGAACTTGGATTTTTAGATCATACTCCTCATTTTAACACAGTTTTAAAATATCTGCGTAAACCAGAATTAAAAAAGATTTTAACCAAACTTATTCAAATTTCTGCTAAACCATTAAAAGAGATAGAGGAAAATTTTGCTATGGATGCTAGCGGATTTAGTACAGTAGCAACTTTTTCATGGAATAAATGCAAACGAAGTCATTTTGATAGAAAAAAATTCAAAAAAGCTCATGTGATGTGTGGAGTTAAAACCAATATTATAACCCATATCGAAGTATCAGATGGCTCAGTTCACGATAATAGAATGTTTAATAATTTATTGATTAATACTACAGATCATTTTGATGTTCGAGAAGTATATGCTGATAAGGGTTATAGTTCTGAAAAGAATCTAAGTTTTGCAAGTAAACAATGAGTTATACCTTTTATTCCTTTTATTAGAAGTGTTAAGCGTGTTTCAGACGAAAAAATGTTGATCTGGCGTGTGATGTTCAAATATTTTAAAGAACACAATGAAGAGTCTATGAGGCATTATCATCGTCGTAGTAACGTGGAAACTGTTTTTGCTATGATGAAACGTAAATTCGGTTGTTTTGTAAGAGCAAAAAGTAGTGTTGGTAGGGAAAATGAGGTTCTTTGTAAAGCACTTTGTCATAACAACTGTGTTCTTATTCAGGAAACATTTGAGCTTGGAATAACCATAGATTTTTCTAAAATTAAACCGCTCGAATTTATGTGCAAAATAGAAGTGTAAAGAATATATGTGCAAAGCTACAAATATAGGCTTTGCACATTTAATATAGAGTTTGTGTGCAAAAATCTATTCTGCACATAAACTTACTTTTTAAGGAAAATATCTTTTTCAATTCTATAAAAACAGAATGGATTATTATTAAATTTGTTAGTTGTAGTATACGACATAGCATTGCATCCTCCCCGACATCTAACTCCAAATTTGCAATCTTTGCAATTTGGTCCTAACTCATCTTTAGTAAATTTTCTATTATAAATGAATTTATTTTCATCATTCCAAATTTCTTTCAAACTATTTTTTCTGATATTCCCCTCAATAAATCTATTATTGCCCATAGAAAGACATCCTACAATACTACCATCACTTGTAATTCCAATGCTACTAATTCCTGCAGTACAACCTTTCCATGTTTTACATCCTGGTAAAACCTTAGAGTTATATCCAAAGCAATGAGCTCCCATTACAGGTAGATCATCAAATGTTGTCTTTATTCGTTGTTTAGCAATGAATAATGCTACTGAGTAATACTCTTCTTTTGAAAGCATCTGTTCGCTTTTAAAATTTCCAAAAGGCATAGCAACTTGAATTTGCCAATTTACACCTTTTTGGTAAATTAAATCTTTCAATTTTAGCAAATCATTAAAGTTAATTTTACTAACAGTTGTTATAACAGTTGTTTGAATATTTCTATCTGTTAAAAGTTTGATCGAATCTAATACCTTTTTATAAGATCCTTTTTTCCCTCGAATTTTATCATGTGTTTTTTCTAATCCATCTAAACTTAATCCTATTACACTTGGTTCAAGATTAGAAAGTTCATCAATGTATTTTTCAAGCATAATTCCATTTGAAACGATATTAAGTTTCATACCAAGATCTTTAATACATTGACCAATTGAAAACCAGTCATCTTTTAGAAAAGGCTCTCCACCCATCAAAGATACAGTTTCACAATTGAGTTCTGATAATTCTTCACAAAGATTAAAACATTCTTTTTTATTTAATTCGTTTATTCTTGGCTTACCTGCATTTGAACCACAATGAGAACAATTCAAATTACATTTTAAAGTAAGTTCCCAAACAGCACATTCTAAATTCTTAAATGTTCGATTCATGATAAATCTTCTTTAGAATACACGTTATAAAGAGCACCAGTATTGTAATATGTTGCTTGTTCAGTTATAATATAACTTGCAATAAATGCAACAATTGCTAATATTGCTGTAATAAAAATAAAAGCTGTTTTTGATCCCTTCTTTGTTTGTTTTGCTTTTTTAGAACTATATGCAGCTAAGATACCTGCTGTTATTAAAGAACCTCCAACAAAGTATGTTGAAGCACACATAACTCTTTCAAAAGGATATGTTCCACCAATTAAACGAAATCTACGAGCGACATAGCCCAATAAACCAGAAACAACTATCATAATCAAACTAATAATTGGATATAAAATATTCATTTTCTGCTTCTGTTTTTTTATCCCTTTGATATCATCAGAACTAACATCTAATTTATTGCCTATCTCCTCTAATTTCCCCTCATCCATATATTACATTAATCCAGTATTATTTACTTAAAACTTATTGATTATTTAACTCTAAATCATATCAGCGACTGGAAATAATGATATTTTCTTATATTCTTTATTAACAAAATACTTGATTTCCTGTTTTAAAATGTTTTTAATGTTTTTATCGAAAGTTAACATTAGAGATTTTTCATAATGCTCTTTGATACTTACACGATCCATGTCTGTAATTATTCCCAATTTTGCAATATTCCAATGGGTAATAGCACTATCTGGAAATAATGAAATTGAATTCAACAGAGACTCCATAGCCTTTCTATAATCTTTATTATAAAACTCTTTTATGCCTATATTTGATAAAATCAAAGATTTAATTTGAACAACATGAAAATTGAATATTTTAATGTCCTCTGGATTTAAATTAGTGATATAATCAAGATTTTTAATATTGGAATTTTCTAACATTTTTAAAATATTAGATCTCTGTTGATCCGAAAATTTCGAAAAAATATCGTTTGTTCTACCTATTTCTTTCTTATAATTCTTCCATAATGTAAATAATCTTTTATGAAAATCAATTTTCATGAGGTGCTTTATTATTTGTAATTCTTTTTTGATTTCTTCTTTTTTAATTAAGTTATTTTCAATACATTTTTCACAAAAAACTAATGATATTAGCGGATTTGAAATAGCAGATTTTGAGATAATCTTTCTAATAGCATTTTTTTTATTGTTTTTAAAACACTCAAAAAATATTTCACAAATTTGAGAAATGCATTGCTCTTCAAGGCTATTTAACAGATTTGATTCATTTATATTTATTCTATTTTTTACTTCTTTTCTGAATATTGAAATGAATTGATAATTGATAAAATTCTTTGGCTTTGTGCATTCTATTCTCAAACCAGGTTCGTATGTGTGAGAAATAGGTTTTTTATTTGATATATTCTTAAATCCAATTTCCTCTAACAATTTTTTTAACAGTTGAAATGTAAAACCTGTTTTATGGCTCATTCCTTGATTATCAATACCAAAAATCCAATTTAAAGTTCTTTTTTTGGTCTCTACATCAACATTTTGAAATTTTTTTAAGGATTTAACGAGATCAGGTGTTTCTATTATTAATTTACCATTTGATTTTAGAACTCTAAACCATTCGCTTAATACATACTTACAATTAATATAGTCAAAATGTTCAATTAAATGATACGACTCTATTATGTCAACACTATTTTCATTAAAATTTAGATTTTCTGCATCAGATTTTTCATCAACAATGGAATTATCAAAATTGTCTATATTTATATAACCAGGTTTATAGACTATTCCACACCCAATATTGAGTTTGACCTGATTATCATCTAACAAAAGCTCGCCCAAATCTATTATAATTTGATATTTTAAAATAATTTCTAAATAATTTTTTGTTTCATTTTCAACTAGAAAATTCATCATATTTTAGTATACAAAATGAAATACTTTCAACCACCCAATAGAAGGTTTTATAAGGAGAAAATACATTATAAATATGCTTTTATAATAAAGTAAAAATTAATAAATAATTGCCCCAAGAATGCTACGAACATTCAAGGGGCTGGAGCCATGATAATATGACTATCAAAGCCCCAGACGAGATTACACAATTAGTTAAAAAAAGTTATCCACAAGACTGGATAGCGTACAACCAAGCACAAACTCAAGAGAAGATTTTATTCATGGAATTACTTGATGAATTATGTTCTCAGGTATCACAAACAAGACGAAAAAGCGCAGGTAGGCCAGCAGCAAATGTTGGAGAAATAACCTTTTCTTGCTGTTTAAAAATATATCTTGATTTTAGTAGTAGAAGAAGTGAATCAGATATCAAATTAGCTCAACAATTAGGATATCTTGATCATGCACCACATTTTAATACTATTTTGAAGTATCTTGGATCAACTCGACTTAATAAAGTCCTTATGAAGCTTATTGAAATATCTTCATTGCCATTAAAAGAAGTTGAGAAAGATTTTACATTAGATGCATCTGGATTTAGTACAGTAATGTATGGGCAATGGCTGAAGAAACGCAATGTGTACAATGAATATAGGTCCTTTAAAAAAGCTCATGTAATGAGTGGTGTGAAAACCAACATAATTACACATATTGAAGTTACAGATGGATATGTTTCTGATAGCACTATGTTAGAAACGCTTGTTAATAACACTGCAAAGAATTTCATAATGAAAGAAGTTAGTGCTGATAAAGGTTATATGTCCGAGAAAAATCTTGGAGTTATCTTTGATAACGGTGCAATTCCATTCATTCCTTTTATTAGGAGTGTTAGAAAAACTTCTGAAGATAGATTACCGATATGGAATGCTATGTTTAGATTTTTCAGAGATAATAACGATGAATTTATGCAACATTATCATAAGAGAAGCAACGCTGAATCTGTTTTTAGTATGATGAAACGTAAATTTGGTAGTAATTTAGGAACTCGAAATTCATTAGCCCAAGAAAATGAGGTTTTATATAAGGCATTGTGTCATAATATTTGTGTGCTAATTCAAGAGATGTTTGAACTTGGGATAAAAGTGGATTTCCAGGAAATGGCATCCTCGGAATTAATGTGCAAAATAGAAGTGTAAAGAATATATGTGCAAAGCTTATTAAAATATATTTTTTTATATATCTATAATTTGCTTTTTTACAAATTTTGCCC
>CAYYOO010000079.1:0-6919 GCA_964473335.1 uncultured Thermoplasmatales archaeon | reverse complement strand
CGCAATCTCCGACTAAATAAAGATTTTTTATGGGAGTTATGATTTCTGGTTTATCTTTATCTATTATTTTTGCAACTCCATCAAGATGCCAAATAGCAGGATATATTGCCCATTTAAGGTTAGATTCATAATCTGGAATAATTTTTTTAAGATTTTTATCAAGGATTTTTTTTAGTAAATTTAGTGTTTTTTTATTTTTAGCTTCCGATGGTGTACATATTATATAAGATTGAACTAGAAATTCATTTTTTGGAGATAATTCTGCTTTTTCTGATGAAGACATAAAATCTATCATTCCAACAACATCATTGCCATATAATCCAGTGTTTCTTTCAATAAAATGAAAGGTCTTACCAATTAAATCAGGGTCAATTTTATTTAATGAATAATATGCACAAAGGCTAGCTGTGCCTTTTAATGATTTTATATAGTTAACATAATCCGTGGAAAAATTTTTTTCATCGGCGATTTTAAAAAGATTTTGAACAAGACAGTTTGATATTACAATATCTGAATTATATATCTCATTTTGAGAAACTATACCTTCTGCTTTGTTATCTTTAATTATTATTTTTTCAACTGGTGTTTTAATTTTTATTTTACCATCATTTTTAGTTATATAGTCTGCTAGCTTTTTGTTTATGCTATTTAATCCGCCTATGGGGTAACCAACAGGTTTTGATCCTCTATATAGATTTTTTTGAGCCCTGAACATTTCACCAGTTGAAATTTTGTCAAGATTATTCATAGTAGTTATAGATCTAGAAAATACCTCGAGTATCTCTTTCATTTTACCTTTTCCATATCTATTTATCATTTCTGTGATTGATACCTTGTCTAATTTTTTTAATGTTTTTTCACTTGCAAATAAAAGTCTTAGTATCTTAGGTGCAATTTTTATTTTATCCAATTTTGAAAGAAATGGAAAATCATAACCTTCCTTTTTAATCATGCCTACATAAGACTCCATGAAATCAATGCGGTCATCGATCTGTGATAAAACACTATTAACATTGGATAAGACACCTCCGCCGATTGCATGATATCCAAGGTCTAATCTGTAAGGATTTAACATTTTTTTTTCAAAGATATCTTTGATATCAGGTTCAGAGAAAGCGATTTTTGAATTATAGTTATGTAATGTTTTTTGATATTTTTCTAAAGATATTTCTGAACCATTTATTGAAAGTGCTCTACCTCCAATTGTTTGTTCTTTTTCAAAAATTGTAACATTATATCCTTCCTTAGTAAGTAGCACTCCTGCAGTTAAACCACCTATGCCAGCGCCAACAATACATACGTTTTTTTCTTTCATTGTTTAATCACATTTTAAGCTAATAATTTCTAAATAAAGAAGACAATATTTATCTCATATTAAAAATAAAGGGTGATTTTATATATTTTACACAGATTTTGTATTAATAACAATTTGCCGTATCTCATTTTTATGACAATCTATTTATTAGATCCGCTATTTCTCTCAAATTAGCTGGAGAAAAAGTCTTTTTTCTTTCTACTAATGCAACTTTTATATTTTTTAATGCACCAACTATTGCAGCTGTTGAACCAGCTAGGTTTCCCCCTAATTATTATAATATCAAACATTTACATCAACTTTTTAAATGGTTTTTTGCCACTAAGTGGCATAAAAATCATATACCACAGAATTGGAAAAATTATTAAGATAAAAGAGTTAATTGGTTTTATTACAGGTATCAACAGTATTGGAACAAAAGTATATCTTATCACTCCTTGGATCCCGAATAACCTGATTGTTTTTTCATCCTTCTGCAATTCAATTTTTTTGATACTTAATAATTTTACAGTATAATATAAAACAATGATTACAACTAATGCTAGAAGAATTAATGTCAATAATTCATAATCCAGATCATAGAATATAAATGGAATAAATACTAAGATTGCAGAGCTAAATCGTGTTACAATCCCAAAAATTTTAAAACCAAGAGGCATAAATACTTTCTTATCTTTTGTAACTTTAACCCCAAGTGCTAAAGCAACGTTTTTAACTTTCAATAAATAATCATGTCCGGCGTCCTTAATTCCACCTATAACTGCGTTCATAAACAAAATCTGTGTAAAATATAATAAGAATATAACCCATGTGAAAATACTAATTATCTCAGTGTTTGTAACTAAAAATGCACCTACTAATACAAATAATGCATCAGCTATTGCAGCTATAAATGAAGATGATGCAAATTTTTTACCATATAAATTATAGATGCTACCTAAAATAGCTGCAATAATAATTGTTAGAATCCCATAGTAAAAAAAGGTACTTTTTCGATAAAAAAACAAAAATACTATCGAAAATGTTAGCAAAATGCAAATAAGACAAATTAATAATGCAACCTTCTTAGATATTTTTCCTGATGCAAGTGGTCTTTTATCTGCCTCATCTGAAAGTTTATCTAAATCAATGTCGGCATAATCATTTAAAACAAAGCCATAAATCGATTTAAATATACCAATTAATAAAAGTAAAATAAGGATTTGCAGGTTTATTCCTGCACCCGCATGCAGCTGGGCTAATCCACCAAATATTGGTCCTATTGATAATCCACCAAGAGCAGGTAATCTTATCAATCTGGCATATTCAAAAAATCTGTTAAACATTAATAAAAATAAAAAGTCGTTGTATATTTGAATTTTTCTGAAAAGAAAAGATTTTCTAGTATATCCTCCATTTATTGATTGATAATTTAGAATAAATGTGATAAAAATGTTGCGGTATTTATTAATTTTATTATTAAGCGTATCTCTTTTGTTTTGGTTGATTTACATTTTTAGAACCATGAAAACCTATAGAATGCTACCTGCCTTAAAAAAAGAAAAACAGAGTAAGAACCTACCCTTAGTTTCAGTTATTGTGCCAACCAGAAACGAATCAAAGAGAATTACTCCTTGTATTAAATCCTTAAAAAAACAGAATTATCCTAATCTAGAAATAATAATTGTAGATGATTCAACAGATACTACAGTTGAGGTTATTGAAAATATAATTGATAATGATAAAAGATTTAAGATAATAAAAGAAGAAAAACTTGAAGGTGGTTGGGTTGGAAAACCTCATGCTATGCAACAAGGAGCAAAAGAGGCAAATGGTGATTGGCTTTTATTTATTGATGCTGATACATCTCATGATTCTCATATGATTACTAGCTCAGTAAAACATGCATTAAGAAAAAATCTTGACATGCTTAGTATTTTATCCCATCTTGTATGTAGATCATTTTGGGAAAAAATCATCCAGCCTGTACCTACAGGTCTATTGATTTTTATTACTCCGCTTGGTAAGGTTAACGATCCAAAAAGTAAACAGGCATTTGCCTTAGGTCCATTTATTTTGATTAAACATTCTGTTTTTGATAAGATTGGCGGATATAAAAAAATTCGGGGAAAAATTGCAGATGATGTAGAGATGGCTAAACTTTTAAAAGAATCAGGATTTAAGATAGGATTAGCAAAAGCTTATGACATGATGAAACTGAGAATGTATGAAAAATTTAAGGATATCTGGGAGGGATGGAGTAAAAACATATTTATGGGCCTAGTACAAAAAAGAGAGATTCAGTCAAAAGGAAGACAAATGTTGATATTACTAATCGGACTTTTTGTTGTTTTTGAGATGATAGTATTTCCAATATTGGGAGTTATAGTAAGTCTTTATGTTTTTTTTATATTAGAAATATCATTTTGGTACTCTATTGTTGTTTTTTCACTTTGTGTTTGGATTATTTCTTTAATTATCCAGGCATATGTACATAAAAAATATTCTATTGGAAACCCAATATTTTCTCCACTTTATTTTATAGGTGGAATTATAACTATGGGTATATTTTTGAACTCTGCAGTGAAAACACTTTCAGGTTCTGGTGTTAAATGGAAAGGTAGAACCTACAAAAATCAGTCAGAATAGTTTTTAGCTAAAAAGATAGATATTCCATTATCTGAGTACCATTAACTTCCTCTTTTTTTCCATTTACTGAGATAAAACCCGATGTATCAACATGGTACCTCCAATAGGCTGCCGAGAGAACTCTACTGTAATGTATGTTTTTTACTTTGTTTTCTATCTCTGCTTTAATCTCTGTTTTATTGATAACATCATCAATTTTTAAAATAAACTTAGTTGGCATTTTCTTTCTATGATTGCGAACGTGATCTTTAGTTTCAAATATAATATTTTTCGGATGTATGTTATAGAATCCATTTTTTTCTTCATTTATAACCGCTAAAAGATCCCATCTATCGTCCTTCTTCACAACATTTGCCCATACTAAATTAAAATTCTCACTACTTATTTTTCCCCAATACCAACATTTACCATATGTTAATGCAGATAGAAAAGTATAATTCCAGTTATGATCATGATAACCAAGGCCTTCAACCCTTCTTTTTTTACCATTATAAAATATTTCACCGTTAACTTCTGCCTTTGGAAGGGCAACAGTCCAGCTTTCATCATCTGTTTCAATTTTAAAACCTTTTGTTAATCCAGTGAACTCAAGATTTGCTCTGCAATCCTTGAAATTGATATCTATTTTGTATTTCCATTTATCTTCTTTTTTATAGTTTTCAAGATCAAATTTTATTATCGTTTTTTTAAAAAGTTTAACCAATGGATATTTTTTTGACGTTTCAAAATTTTTAAATAAAAAACGTTTTTTGTTTTCTACTTCCAAATTTCCATCTTTATAAAATTCTAAAAAAGGCATCACAATTCCGAGTTTTTTCCTGGAAAATGTCCTACATCCTATATGAGCGCTATAACTGTCTGTGAAAACTGCATCAAAATACCACCATTCAGCAGAAATTTGTTTTTTTGATCCATGAAAGGCATCATCAGATGGTAGAATTTTCTCAACATTATGGATTTTATCATCTCACATAGTCTTGGGTTGTAATAATGTACCATGTAATATTAAGTTATTTATTATGAAGCCGAGAAGTGGAAAGATCATAATTACTCCAGCCCATGGGTTTAACTTCATCAACATTATTGGTACTATCATAAAATTTATCATATAATGACTTCCAATGTATTTTCTAGCTTTTCCTCTCACAAATTTTTTCATTGAGAGTAGTTTATAGGATATAGCAAACATTATGATAGTTATCATTATGATAACTGACCATTGAAAATATTGAAAAGTTGTTAAATCGTTTATATTCCAAACAACAAAAAATGGTAGAAAAACTACGCCGATATCTATTATTTGAAGTCCATATGCCAATGCCTTAAAGCTATTTGATATCTTAAGTTTTCCATTAATTACTCTAACTCCTAGTTTTACAGCTAATGTATTTGCGCCCATTTTATAATCATTTTCTATATCTTTTATTCCTCCGGCTATAAACTGCATAAATAACACTTGAATTGATCCAAGCAGGCATACTATCCATGCAAGATTGGTGATATTGCCTATATTTCCATTGTTTATCATTGAACCATATAGAATCAAGAAAAATATGCCTATTGCTACAAAGATATCCATCCCCGGTAGTTTTTTACTAATAAGATCATATATTGTGATAAATAAAGCAGATAAACCAAGTACTGCTATTGGAAAATATGTGTTTAGGTTAAAAGCGATAGCTCCAGCTAAAAAAAATGAAATAATCATAGATAACAATGCAAAGGCCCACGCTTTTTTTATCGTAATGGTGCCACTAACTAGAGGTCTATCACTTATTTCCTTTGATGTTTTATCAATCTTATAGTCAATTATATCGTTTAGAACAAAACCATATGTGTGACCGAGAAAACCTATAATAAATAATAGAAAAAGTAAAAAAATGTTATAATTCTGCATTGAAACTGCTCCCATTACTGGACTTATTCCTGTTAGGACAGCATTAAATGATCTTGCTAATTTTAGGTATTCTCTGATTTTCATATCGTAGAAAAGAAATTGCAATAATAATAAAAGATTATCGATGTTTTAATTAGATTTTATAAGTTCATTATTTTTTAGTGAAAATTTATTTTTCAAAAACTTAAATATATGATTAACATTAAATAAAAAAAATAGTTAATTTATATGATATGATTGCTGATCCTTATTCAATAGTGTTCTTATTAGTTGCTGGGTTTGCTAGTGGGCTTTTTGTAAGCATCTGTAGTGGTACCGCTGCCGGTTATATGATTCCTTTAATTACAATATTTTTAGGTAGATCAATTCGTGATGCTATAGGAACTAGTCTTTTTGTTGATGGTCTAGTTGGACTCACCGCAGGTATAATTTTTTTTAAAAAAGGAAAAACTAAATTAAAATCGGTAATTCCTATTGTTATTTCTTCTGCTCTGGGTGCATCAATTGGTAGTTTATTTACCTCATATGCCCCTGAGAGAGGTTTGAATATTTATATTGGGTTGGTATTACTAGTATTTGGTTTAAATCTGGCCTATAATGGTTTTCAAAGGAATGTGGATTTTATCAAGTCGAAATATTCTTTTGGATTTTTTAAAAAATATAAAATACCTGTTTTTGTTATAGCTGGTTTCTCTATTGGTTTTTCAAGTGGATTAACTGGTTTTGGAGGGGCAGGTTTGATTGGTATTGGCTTAATTTTTATTGTTGATTATGATCTTCATACAGCAATTGGTACTTCTCTTCTAGTGATGTTTTTTTTAGCAGGTTTCGGAGCAGTTAGTCATATTATTTTAAATGAGTTTATTTGGGATGCTGCATTAATTGCAGGTTTTGGTGCAGTAATAGGTGCCTTAACTGGATCCGGTTTTGCAAATAAAATAAATGAGGACATATTAGGAAGGGCAATTGGAGTAATAATGATAGTTTTAGGTTCTGCGATTTTTATAAGGTTGTTGTTGTAAATTATTTTATTTTTTTAAAATTTTAAAAATAAAAAAATCATATAATTTATACTTAGA
>CAYYOO010000078.1:0-6946 GCA_964473335.1 uncultured Thermoplasmatales archaeon | reverse complement strand
TGACGTCACATATTAAAACCAAATTATGATTTTACCTTTATCATATATAGTATTGTCACCACTCATATACTTGTTCTAGTATATTTATCAAAAAACATATCAAAAACCTATTACAAATAAAATCGAACCTATCACTAAAGCAAACACAAGATTAAATATTTTTATAAAAACTGAGTCCTTAATAGTATAAGAAAACAAAGGAAGCATACCATGACCATCTTGTACAATTGAACTAGTCAACAAAACAGAGAAAGGAACCATACCTGATGCAAACATCATTACAAACACCATATGCGGCCCAGACTCGGGAATAAGACCAACAAGAGCGCTTATCAAAAGAACCCAGGTTAAATTGTTTGAAACAAATCCTTCTAAATTCCAATATTGTGTACCAATACCAATAAAAAGTAAGGCAAAAAATGTCCATAAAAATACTTTCCACAAGTGTTTTTTAATTATATGATTCCAAATATGTTCTTTTAAATAGTGATCAGGAACTGTAGAAACAATAAACAAAGTAACCATAAGTAAAATAATAAGAGTAACTCTTTGCCAGTTCCATACTTGTGGTCCAACAATACCAAAGCCAATTAAGGAAATTATAACTATAATAAATAGAATAGTAGCATATCTATAAACGGTTAGTTTTGGAAACTTTTTTAAAACAGCTGGTTCAAAACAATGACCCTCTTCATCCATATGAACTGTTTGTAGTTTACATTCAGAACAGGGAACAATTCCAAAAAAAGACGCTGCTTTGTCAGCTAAAAAAGATCCAATAATTCCTAAAATAAAAAGCAAGACAAAAAGAACTATAGCCTCCTTTGGAAAAAGTGAAAGCATAACAAATGCCTCATCACCACTAGTAGCAATCATACCTCCAACTATTGCCCCAAAAGATATAAGGCCATGGACATAAAAAGAAACATTCATAAAAGCACCAAGGCAGCCTGGTGTTGAACCAAGAAAAGATGATACTAAATACTGTCTTTTTCTACCGCCTTTAACTGCTTTTTGCATTTTACCTTTGGTTAATACATTGAAATAATCGATAAGTAACATCATTGTAAAAACAAATATTGTTATCATTAACGCATGGCTAATTATCGGTATTATTGTTTCAATCACTTCTCACTCCTCATTAAAATATATCTATCCTCTATTAATTCTATAATTTTCCCTTGTATTATCGATGCAATTATAAGATATATACAAAGAATACAAACAAAAAATATACCAAAATAAAAGATCATAACAGGCAAGAGTGGAACTTTAATAGCTCTATTATACAAAAAAACAACCACAAGTCCTGTTCTCATACCATTTTTCTTTAAATCTTTTAGTAATGGATACCACACATAAATTGGACCATGGCTTAAGATTCCAAACAAAGCAGATAAAAACCATCCTTTAAAACCAGATTTTTTACCAAGGTATTTAGAGACCTTTTTTGGTTTTAAAAAATAATTAGATATACCAATCAGAAAAATAACAATGATAAGTACCGGTATTATATTTAGAAAAATATTCCAACTAGTAAAGATAGAATCAATTGTTTTGTCTGGTTTTATAAAAAATAAAACAATGTACATGATTATAACTATAAAAAGAAAAGAGAGAGAAAAGTACAAATTTTTATTGTTTTTTTCTTTTTTAGACTTC
This sequence comes from uncultured Thermoplasmatales archaeon, assembly GCA_964473335.1. Lineage (GTDB taxonomy): Archaea > Thermoplasmatota > E2 > DHVEG-1 > DHVEG-1 > CAYZTD01. Next base: position 5,284 of record CAYYOO010000078.1, on the reverse strand, counting down.
ATATCAAAACCTTAAGAGTTAACACAGTTGCTATTGCAACAATTATTGAAAATAGAAAACCTAATCCATTTCTCAATAAAGAAAATCTCTTCCCGAGAATAGACGCTTCAGCTGGCATTTGAATAATGCCAACTGTGACCCATGCAGTAATAAAAGAGGCAACCGCAAAAAGACTAACACCTTCTTTTAAAAGTTCACCACCGATGATATAGCTAGTTATAGGATTACCTGCTGAGATACTACCTACAATAGATCCTATAAATGTGTCTCTAAATAATTCTCCAGTAAAAACAGATGAAATCACTTTAGATGGAACAAATATTTTAAACAATCCAATAAGTAAAATTACTCCTAATATTACAGGTGAAACTTTCAAAAAACCTTTCACTGCTTTTTTAAAAGAGCTAATAATAGTTACATTATTTTTTTTATTTATTTTTTCCTCGACCATTCCAACAAACCCTAAAGATTCATATTATTTTAGTTAATCTTTTATTCTAATTTTCTCATATAGAATTTATCATTTTTGTAATCTAATTCAACAAGTTTTTCTTCAGAAATTAATTTTTCAATTACGTTCCAACTAGAACCATCTTTTTTTAAGAATTCTAAAACTGCTTCTTTTTTCATAGGATGAACTGATGTTATGCTTAAGATATCTTCTTCAACTTTCCCAGTATGAGCAAAAGCATTTCCTTCATATCCTATGAGATATTCTACATTAATTCCTTTTTCTTTAAAAATTTGAAAGGCTTTGTTAATTTTTTCTTCAGATGCTGCTTTAACCCATTTTTCTGCAGGTGGTCTTGTCGGTATAGAAATATAGCTTTCTTTTACATCTAAATCTGCGATAAAATCTGCGATATTTTCCAGTTCTTGTTTTTTATCATTAATCCCATCTATAAGCATTGTTTCAGTGGCAAATTTACCGTTGAAAGAATCAGAGAAAACTTTTATACCTTTGAATATTTCTTCAAAATCCAAAGCACCATGAGGCCTATCAATTTTTTTCCATATATCTTTAGAGACTGCATCAATCTTTAATGAAACCCAATCAGCATTAGACAATTCTTTTCTAACATCTTCTTTCCATATTAACGAAGAATTAGTGATAACCGCAGTTTTAATTCCTAGTGATTTTACCAATTCAATTTCTCTTCCAAGATTTATGTCTAATGTTGGCTCACCATCCGGTACAAAGGTAAGATAATCAATAGTTTCATTATTTTTCCTTGCTTGTTTTACCTTTTTTTTAACAGATTCAGCTAATTTTTCTGGTTCATAAAATTTTTTTCGATCAACTTGCATATTTAGGGTTCGTCCAAGTTGACAGTAAACACAAGAATATGTACAAATCTTTGGTGGAATATTATTTATACCTAAGCTTTTACCTAGACGCCTTGAAGGAACTGGGCCATAGGCAATCATTTCTTCTTCAGACATAATTATTCATCTAACTCGCTACTATTTAATTTAACTCCTTTTATAACTATAAAACTACCTTCTCCAAACCCTTTTTCTATATGGCTCATGTTATATTTTTCTTCAGGAAAAACTGTTTGTTTTATTGAGAAATTCGAAAAACCTGCTTTTTTTAAATAATCCAATACCTCAGTTGCAGAATAAAAAGTAGCATAGCTATAAAACTTACTAATTGATTTTTTTGATTGATATTTTTTTCCTAAATAACTATCTTTGTCTATAAATCCAACAATTATAAATCCATTATTTTTTATAACTCTATATGCTTCTTGAAATGTTTTTAAAATGTCATCTACAAAACATATTGTAGTAACAATTAAAGCAAAATCGAATTCTTCATCCGAAAATGGTAGTTTTTCTGCTATTGACTCATAAACCTTTATTCCTCTATTTCTTGCTATATCTGCTATTTTCTTAGAAGGTTCAACACCAACTTTAACTCCTAAAGGCTTAGCAAATCTTGCTGATCCAACACCTATCTCTAGGCCTTTTTTATTTTTGGGAATAAAAGGTTTTATTGCCTTAAGCTCTGCTTGATATAACTCTTTATTTTCAATAAACCAGTTATCATACTCTTGATAGTATTTGTCAAATGGTTCAATTCTTGCCATATTTAAGCCTTTGTTTTAAATTTAAAGAACTATTATTAACCCAGGATTTTTTCAGAACTTAAATTAAGGTTAAGGCCTAGTTTATTTTCATCTTTATTCATAGCTAAGCCAATAAGCTGAGTTAGATAAAATACAGGTATGTTTAGTTTTTCACCTATTGTTTCTGCTGCTTTTTTTTGTTTTGAATCAAGCATTCTTCCTCCAAAAGGACAGATTATAGCTGCTGCATCAAAGTTTCTATCCTGTATAGCTTTAATCTTTTCACCAGCTTTAGTAAGAGCTGATTCCTTGTGAGTAATCATAAGTGGTGCACCACAACAATTAAGTTTTTCAGAATAGTCTTTAGTTTTTCCTCCGATGGCTTTGATTATTTGTTCCATTTTATCTGGATGTTCTGCTTTGTCAGGTCTTTTAATATCACTATATCTAACTGTTTGACAGCCATAATGGCATGCAATATTCCAAACTATAGGTTTTTTGACCTTTTTTTTGATTTTGTCAAGACCTATCTCATTATATAGTAAATCCAAAGTATGATAAACATTTAGATTACCAGTGTATTTTAATCCCTCTTTTTCTTTTAATTTTTTTACAATTTTTTCACGTAGTTTACTAGAATTTTTCAGGCGATGTATAGTCTCAGTTAGGGAAAGATGACACTGTGAACAAGGTGCATATATATCTAAATTTTTTGATTCGCATATGGCAATGTTTCTAGCAGAGAGATAAATCTGCATCATAAGATTTATACTTCTAATTGGTGCACCGCAACATGAAACATTCTCCAAGTCTACTAATTTTACATCAAATTCCGGCATAATCTCTCTTATACTCATCTCATATGCATATTGCTCTGTTGGAATAGTACAACCAAGATACAAACCTAGTTCTTTCATTTAAGTCCCTCCATGGCAAGCTCTGAGATAATTTTTGTAAATTTTTCTTGGTCTTTAGGATTTTTTATTTCAGGTAGGCTCAAAGATTTTCTGTTCCAATTTTTATTCTTTTTATCATAAACATCTAAAGGATTTTGTGTAAAACCTGTTGATAAAATATTTTGTAATAATTTTTGGTAATCACCAGGTAATTGTTTTCCAGATGAGACACACCAGTTTTTAATTATATACATCAAATCAACAGGACTCATCTTCTGAGGGCATCTCTCAACACATTTATAGCAACCAACACAATCCCAGATTTCATCTGACTGCATAATTTCATCTATAAAGCCATCTTTTGCAGAAGCCATTATAGAATGTGGTTCAAGTTCTAGTAATTTCATAGCCTCACAACCTGAAGTACACTTTGTACACTGATAACAAATATTTGGTGATTCTATACCAATTATTGAAAGTTCTTTTTCTAAATCTTTATATTTCTTTTTTTCAGGTTTTGACATATTAAAAAGGTCTACTATTCCCTCGCTCATTTAATTTGACCCCCTTATTTTTTCAGATTCTTCTGTACAAATTTTTTGAAATTTTGGTCCATCGGGTGATACAATAGGAACAAAACGTAGTTTTTCACTACCTATTTTCTTTTTATCAAGTATCTTTTTTGCTTCTTCAACTGCCTTTTCTGCTGATTCAGTACCATCAATATAATGACATAATCCTTCAGGACATGCTAAAACCATTACTCTTTTAGCACCTTTTTCAAAAGGATATAGAATGTCATTAACACTTAATCTTCCCGCACAAGGAATTTTTACAATTTTTACATCACTAGGGTATTCTAATCTAGAGACACCAGCTATATCTGCTGCATTATATCCGCAGGTCTCTGAAGTATAAACAATTATAGAATCTGGTTCAATTGATAATATCCCATCTATTTGACTTCTAAGTTGATCATTAGTGAGATTTCTAATCTGAATTGCTTCTTCTGGACAAACAGATACACATTTCCCACATCCCCTGCATGCCATATCAATTATTTCATAATCCTTAGTTATTGCTGAATAATTGCAGGCCTCAATACATTTCCCGCATTCGGTACATTTATCTATATCAATCTCAGCAGTGGTTAAATCAATAACTGAAGTATTGCTTTTTAAAAGTGTTGCAATTCTACTTGCCGCACTAGATGCATCAGTTATACAATCTTGAATTGATTTTGGTGCCTCAGCTGTTCCAGCTACATATATACCTTCAACAGTTGTATCAACTGGAGCAATTTTTACATGTAAAGGCGATATGAAATCATCCAAACCATAAGGCAGATTAAGTAACTCTGTCATCTGTTTAGTGCCATCAGATGGTTCTAAGGCTGTTGCTAGAACAATTAAATCAGAGTTGATCTGCAAGAGTTTATTAGTTGATTTGTCAAATATATCAAAATATAGTTTACCGTTTGCATCCTCCATTATCTCTGACGGTTTTCCCATTATCATCTTTATATTGTTTTGCCTAAGCAGACGGTAATATTCCTCATATCTTCTCCCAGGTGCTCTAATATCAATGTAGCACATATTAATATCAGCATCTGGAATCTTTGCGCGGGTGATCTTTGCATTTTTTGCTGAATACATACAACATATGTTAGAACAATACTCATGATGCCTTTGATCTCGGGAACCTGCACATTGAATAAAAGTAACTGTTTTAGGTGCTTTTCCATTACTTGGGCAAAGAATTTTTCCTTTGGTAGGTCCAGCTGGAGTTATCATTCGTTCTAACTGTAATCCATTTATTACATCGGGATGTTCGAAATTATATTCTGTATTTGATAAATCCATTTGTTTGTAACCAGTAGCCACAACAACAGCACCAATCGTTAATTTTTTTGTTTTTGTTTTTTGACTATAATCTATTGCATCAGCAGGACATACTTTTTCACATAATCCACACTTATTTTTTGTTAGTTTCAAACAAGCATCTGGTTGGATAAAAGCTACTTCAGGAACACAAGAATCAAATGGAATATGAATTGCTTTTGTATTTTTTAAACCAAGTTCATATTCTGAAGTAATAGAAACAGGACACTTTTCAGTACACAGTCCACAGCCAGTACATTTATCTGGATCAACATAACGTGGATTTGTTTTAATTGTAGCAGTATATTCACCAGGTCTACCTGAAAAGTCAACAACTTCAGAAAGAGTCATCATATCTATATTAGGATGAGAACTAACCTCATTCATTATAGGTGATTCAGTACACATAGAACAATCATCAGTTGGAAAAGTCCTT
>CAYYOO010000077.1:0-7052 GCA_964473335.1 uncultured Thermoplasmatales archaeon | reverse complement strand
AAAGAAAGGATAAATATAATATAACTAAAAATATATACATAATAAAAACTGGGATGTAAAATTAGGATGGGATGAAAGATAAAACTATCAATTAGAAGTATTATTGGCAACTTGTTATTCTTTGCAGCTTTATTTCTGATTATAGCCCGTTTTCTGTCAGTATGGTCGGGAACACCCTTTCCTATAGCGCTAGTCACTTCAGACTCAATGACACCAACACTTTTTGAAGGAGACGTTGTAGCATGGACACCAGCAAGAATAGAGGATGTAGAAATTGGAGATGTAGTAGTTTTTAAAAGCTATGTACAATGGCCAGATGAAAAAATCGTTGTCCACAGAGTTTCAGATATAAAAGAATCAAATAAAGGAAATATTCTTCTAGAGACAAAAGGAGATAAAAACGAATGGACAGACCAAGCAGGACCGCATATTCCTGAACCCTATATAAGAGAAGACAATCTAATGGGAAAAACAATATCAATAAATAAATTTCCTTTGAAAATACCTTTTGTTGGACTATTTGGAATTTGGATCAATGAAGGATTCAACTTGATATCACAGCCAACAGCATCAAAAGAAACAATAAATTATCTAGGAGTATTTGCACCATTGACAATTTCAGCTGTAGTTTTAATAATACTTGTATTTATATTACCGGAAAAAGCAAAAACATTTAAAGAAAAAATAAGGCTAAACATATTTGGAAAAAGACCATTAAACATAAAAAAAACAATATTTACTTTTTTAATAGCATATATCTTATTTTTCACAGTAATTCATTCATATGCTTTTGATACAACAACAGCATCAGTTGGAATAAATTCAGAATGTCCAGATAGTCAAATAGAGTTTGGAAGAATCATTAAAAATAGAGAGTCATTTAAAAAAGATTTTCCAGCAATAAACCCGGGAGCACTCCCGGTAAAAGGAATAGTTTTTGCAAAAGGAGAAATAGGAAAATATATATCAAAAGAAACATTCGAACTAGAAAGAGGAGAAGAACAAATATTAAAAATGAATGCTATTGCAAAAAACGATAGTAAGAATGGATCATATGTTGGAGATATAATGATGTATTCTTCACCTTTCTGGCTGATGTTTCCAGATGATTTTATTGAGACACTATATAACTGGAACGCAGAAGCAACAGTATACATACTTGATATCTTATCAGGCATAATACTTACTTTTCTAACAATAATACTACTCTTATCAATAACAATTATAGGAGATGGTTTAAGCATATATCTTATTGATAAATCATGGCAACATCCATCAAGACTCATATTAAAAAGAAAAACAGTAAAGAAGTTTTCAGATACAAAAAACAAAATAAAGGCAAGTTTTAAAAAGAATATATTATGGATCCTGAATCAAGAGATAACTAATGAAGAAACAAAAAAAGAAAATATTTTCAATTCAATTGGAAAACCAGCCTTATCTGCATTGATAATTGTTCCAATAATATTTATCATACATGATCATCTATCAGCAATAATAATATCAGTAATACTTTCAGGTATAATTGCCTATATGATAAGTTGCAAATTGAGAAAAAAAATAGTACTAACAGTATTGATTACAACAACATTATCAGCAATGTATATGTTATTACAATCAAACTTAATACTTTTTGAAAAAGAAATCGAAACCATAGAATTACTATCACTACTGTTTGGAGTTATAGGTTTATATATGCTGGTATTTACGTTTTTACTTGTTCCCTTAATATTATTAATATGGTTTATAATCAGACATATGCGAAATGTTAAAGAACAGAAAGACCCATTACTATCATTGGAGGGTAGATGTGATCTCTAGATAGAACTGGAGGGAGATGGATAGATGCCGATTTTTAAGAAAAATGATAAAAAAAAGAGAAAAACAAAAAAGAACTCCCGTAAAGATAATAAAATAAAGAAAAAAACAAAGATAGGGATAAAACATAAGGATAAAGACAAAACAAAAAAACAAGAAAAAAATGAAACACAAAACATATTTGAAGAGGTCACACCAAAACCAAAGAATGATAACATAGAAAAAGAACAAAAAAAACCCATAAAAAAGAAAAAAAGTTTTTTAAATAAAGATATGAAAGGTAAACCAGTATACCTTGAAGATACTGGTGAAAAACTAGGAATTGTTTTTGAAACAATAATTGATGAAGATAAAAATATTATTGGATACAAAATCAAAGACAAAGAATCAGATGCAGTTCTTAGTTTCACACTTGATAATTTTGATTACAACAAAAATGGATTGATATTTATACCAGGTTGGTACAACAACGCTCTATCAATAATCCAAAAACTAGAATTCAAAGATAAAATATCACCTGAACTAACTGCCCTATTATCTGACGATGCAGTTACAAACGAGGAACTATATGATATTTTTGTAAAACATGACAACGATATGGTAAATTATATTGATGATGCTAAATCCTTAAGAGAAATGCTTTCAAATAGGCTAAAGATACTTCAAAAACAAAGAATATCTCTTAAAGACGATCTAATGGATTTAACAGAAAAAAGACTTATAAAAGATATAGATAGAAAAGAATTTTCTGAAGATGTAACAAACCACAGAAGGAAAGTAAATATCTTAGATTTAAATATCAAAAAATGTAAAGATTTAATAAAAAGACTTGATAATACATCATTTGGAGTATTAGGAAAAAATAATCTATTTTTAAAAACCCAAAAAGAACATAATATTGAAAACAATTTGTATGATAAGATATATAATGAACCAATTAAAAGTAAAAAAACTAGTGAATTTACAAATACAAAAAACAAAGAATTTAAAAACAAATATTTTGAATTAAAAGATAAATACGATGAATTAAATCAAGACTATAGAGAACTAAAACTTGCAGTAGACGAACTAATGAAAAAAGAAAAAGTTATATAATCAAATAATTAACAAATATTAATAGTGTAAAAAGCTATTATGAATATTAAGAAAAAGTACAATAATTGTATAATTCGCCCACATTGTTAACAAAATAATTGTGGTTGGGGTGAGGGAAATATCATGGACGATGATATTAGAAATAGTAATGATAAAGTTGCTAAAGGAACAGATGAAGATTTTGCATCTATGTATCTAAAAAATAAAAACCCAGTTTTTATAGTAAATAAAAAAGGGAAAATCACTGAAATAAATGACTCGTTTTCAAAAAAACTAGGTGTAAAAAAGACCGATATATTAGGTAGAGATTTTTCTGAACTAAATCTTTTAACCGATGAATCAAAGAAAAAAGCAAAATACAGACATATATCAAGACTTATCGGAAAAGAAAAGCCATTTTACATGCTTGATCTGATTGATAAAAAAGGAGCCATTCATACCGCTGAGATTGATACAAAACCACTTGTTAGAAATGGTAGGGTAACTGGAGAAATATCCTTTATTTCAAAAATGGAAAAAGTAGATTCTAAAAAAGCAAAAAAGAAAAGAAACAAAAATGTAAAAAAAGAACAGATGAAAGAAAATATCGAGCTTTTAAATGCTGTTGAAAAACTAAGACAAAAAGAAAGAGAATTAGATAATATAAAAACAGAACTTAGAAAAAAAGAAAGTAATTTAAAAACTAAAGACAAAGATTTGAACAGTCTGAGCGGCAGATGGAGAGAAAAAGAAGAAGAAATAAGAAAACAAGAATACCAAACTAGAGAGTTAAATAATCAAATAGATAGAATACAAGATAAACTTTTGAGAAGAGAAAGAGAAATTGATGAACTAAGAGAAGAACTAAGAAACAATAAAAGAACAATTGAAGAAAGAAAATATGATTTAGAAAAAATAAGTAAAACTCAAGAAGAAAATAGATTAAAATTAAGACAAAGAGAAGAAGAATTAAAAGAAAAAAATAATGAAATTTTAAAACTTGAAAAAACCCTAGAGAAAAGAACTAAGATTTTTGAAGAAGAACAAGAAAAATTGAAAAAGAAAATTGAAAAACATGATAAAAACAAGAAAAAAATAGAAGAACACAGAAAAGAAAAGGAAATCAAAAAAATAGAAATAGAAAAATTAGAAAATAAATTGAAAACAAAAGAAAAAAATGTTGAGACATTGAGTAATGATATAAAAGAAAAAAACGAAAAAATTGAGGAATTAAAAGATCAACTACAAAAAATTCAAACAGATTTTGAGGACGTAAATGAAAATTTTGTAAATATAAACCAAGAACTTGAAAAAAGAGAAAAGGAAATTGAAGTAAAAAATAATATATTAAACCAAAAAAATGATGAAATCAAAAACTTAGCAGAAGAGATAAACAAAACAACAAATGAGTTGAGACAAAAAGAACAAATCATAGAATTAAAGACAAGTGAGCTAAATATAAAAGAAGAAGAGTTAGAAAACACAAAAAAAGAGTTCAGTAAAGATAGAGAAGACATAGATGAAATAAAAACAAAGTTAGATAAAAAGAATCATGAACTTGAAATAAGAGACGAAGAAATAAGTCAATTTCAAGCAGAACTTGAAAGTAAAACAGATGAGTTACAAAATTTTAAACAAGAACTATCAAATAATCTAAAAGAAATAAAAATAAAAGAAGAGAGCCTTAAAAAAAGTGAAGATAGAATTAAAAATCTAAAAAACGAACTAAAAACGAACAGAGAAATCACTGAAGAAAAAGAAAAAGAACTCTTAATTCTAAAAAACGATATAGCTGATAAAAATGATAAGCTTACAGAATTACAAAATAAAATTAAAAACAAAGAAGGAGATATTTTTTCAGTAAATAATGAACTAAAAGATCTAAAAGAGAAACTAGAAAACAAAGAAAAAGAACACAATTTACTAAAAAAAGAACTAACAGATAGCAATAGTGAACTAAGAGAAAATATAATAAAATTAGAAGAAAAAGAAGAAGAAATAAAAAACCTGGAAGATAAACTTTCAGAAAAAGAAAAACTAATTACAAAAAATAATGACAAGATTTTGAATTTAAGAGAAGAAATATCAAACAGAGAACTAGAGATAGAATCACTTAATTTTGATTTAGAAAATAACAGAAAAGAAGTTAAAACATCTCAAAAAGAATTTTCAGAAAAAACAAATGAGATTGAAAGTCTCAACAAAGATTTAGAAACAAAAAACGAAGAATTGACATCATTAAAAGAAGAAAACAACAAACTAGAAGAAGAGCTTACTAAACAAAAAGATAGTTTAAAAAGAAAAAAAGTCAGTAAAATTAAAAAAGAATTGGCAAAAAAGGAAAAAAATCTAGAAAAAAAAGAAAAAGAGATATTTAAATTAGAAGGAACTATTTTTGATAAAACACATGAATTAACAAGTATAAAAAACACTTTAGAAGAAAAGGAAGGAAAACTAAAGCTTTTAAATAAAGAGTTAGAGGAAAATAAAAACGAGTTAGAAATTAAAAATCAAGAACTCATAGAAAATGAAAATAAAATCTCCGATCTAAGATATGAACTTTCAGAAAAAGAAGAATTGTTTTTTGAAACAGAAGATAAAAAAGAGGAACTAGAAACAAAGGTAAATGAACTAACTGAAGAACTAGAAAATAAAAGCAATATATTAAACAAAAAAGAGACAACAATTGAAGATTTAAAAAATGAACTTGAAGATAGAATAAAGGATTTAGAATATAGAAACAGCGTAATTGATGAAAAAGAAGACGAGATAACTAAACTACAAACAAACATCGTTGAAAAACAAAATGAAATAGAAAAAAGAAACAAAGAAATAATAAAAATCCAAACAGACCTTGAAAACAAAGACAGTTTAATAAAAGAAAAACAAGAAACAATTGAAAACATAGAAACAAAATTTACATTTATAACAAAAGAACTAGAAGACAGAAAAAAGGATTTAGAATATAGAAACAGCGTAATCGATGAAAAAGAAAAAGAAGTAGATACAATCAACGAAGAATTATTAACAATTCGAGAAGAATTAAAAAATAAGACAGAGCTGATAGAAGAAAAAAATAATGAAATTGAAACTAGAGGAAAAATAATTGCAGATGTAAGTAAACAGCTAAGAGACAGTCACATTCAGCTTATCGAAAAAACAAATTTTGCAGATAATTTAGAAAAAGGATTCGATGAAGCAAAAAATGATCTAAAACAAACATTTTCTACATTACAATCAAGAGAAAAAGAAATAAAAATTCTTGAAGAAAACCTTGGAGAAAAAAGTAAATTACTAAATAATCAAAAAGAAGAACTATCAAGGCTTAAACTAGAACTTGATGGAAGACTTAAGGATTTAAACTTTAGAAATGAGGAATTGAATAAAAAACAAGATGATATCATAAAACTACAAGAAAAAATTGAAAATAGAGAAATCGAAATAGAATCATTAAGCACAGATTTACTTCAGAGGAATAATATAATCAATGAAATAAGCAATCAATTAAACGAAAATCAAATTAAGCTAAAAGAAAAAACAAACCTTGTAAATACGCTTACTGAAGAACTTGAATTAAATAAAAAAGAAATAGATGCAAAAACAGATTTAATAAATTCAAGTGAAGAAGAAATAAGCATTTTAAAAAGTGAACTTGAAGACAGAAAAAAGGATTTAGAATATAGAAACAACCTAATTGGTGAAAAAGAAAAAAATACCTCTGAACTACAAGAAATCCTTGAAGAAAAAGAAAGGATTTTAGAAGAAAATGATAATAAAATTGCAGATCTTAAAACAGAATTAGATGAAAAACAAGGATCCTTTGATTCACTAAAACTAGATCTCGATATGAGAAATGAAGACCTACGTTTAAGTAGACTTGAAATTGAAGAAAAAGAAGAAGAGATAAACCATATCAAAAACGAGTTAAATGAAAAAATAGCAAACATAAAAGAACTAAATACAAAACTCTCTGAAAAAGAAGATATAACAATAGAATTGACAGAAAAAGTTGAAAATAGAGAAAAAGATTTTGATGAACTAAGAGAAGAGCTAAAAATAAATGTTAATGAACTAGAAGAAAAAAATAATTTAGTTAATGATCTAAAAAAAGAACTGGAAAATGAAAAAACATTACTCGAGCCCTTACAAATAGAATTAAA
>CAYYOO010000076.1:0-7060 GCA_964473335.1 uncultured Thermoplasmatales archaeon | reverse complement strand
ATATACCAAAAATATATTATTATATCTATAGATGACCCATTTATGCTTGTTAGCATCATTGTAACAGTTAAAAACGAAGAAGAAAGTATGTCATCTCTTCTTGACAGCCTACTTGAGCAAGAAAAACCCTTTGAAGTAATAGTTGTTGATGCGGATAGTTCTGATAAAACACCTGAAATTGTTAAAAAATATGAATCAGAACATGAAGAGATAAGGTTTTTTTCTTATGATAGTACAAGAGGTGATTCTCGAAACTATGGTGTGAAAAAAGCTAAAGGAAAAATTATTGCTTTTACAGATGGTAGATGTATAGCTGACCCTAACTGGGTTACAAATATCCGTAAAAAAATAAAAGAGGGTTATGATATTGTTGCTGGTAAAACTATCCGTAAAGGTCTATCTGGTTTTACTAGTGTTGGCAGAGTAGAGCTCTATCATAAGGATGGTGATGCAAGTTTTCCAACTTGTAACATTGCGTATAAAAAATCTTTTTTTGAAAAAATCGATGGTTTTGATCCTTGGTTTAAAGAAGCCGAAGATGTTGATCTAAACTATAGAGCTCTTGATAAAGATGCTAAAATGGCATATGATGAGGATATGATAATACACCATGAGGGAGGAGAGACTCCTTCAAGCTTTATAAAAAAATCCTTCTGGTACGGCTTTGGCAGAAAAGAACTAGAGATAAGACATGGCTCTCTATGGTCTAACTATAATATGCTTGATATGTTTAAATTGAGAAAAGGGGAAAGTATGTGGAAATATATTAGGCTTGGAATTGCTTTTTTGGGATATGTTTTTTGCATTTTTGTTGGTAAAAATCCAGAATCAAAAGAAAAACTCAGAAAATCAAAGATACATCAACACTAACTTTTTTGTTTTATATAGTTCTTAAATTCATTAAGTGCTTCAGGGTTTCCTATGTGATAGAAACGTTTTTTTGCTTTGTATGCTAAAAGCTCATTTTCTTCTACTAGTTTTGTGTAAAAATCTTTTGTTGAAAAAAAGGTATTTTCTGGAATTATATCAAGTGCTTTTTTTCTAAAAATGCTAACACCGTAATCAATATATGTCATGTCTTTTGTTTTTTCTTTGTTGTATCTAGCAACCATTCCGTTTTTTAAAACAATGTTACTTTTATCGATTTTATCATAGTTTTGATAAACTGTCATCATTGCTTTTTTATCTTTTTTTATAAAATCGTTGTATATCTTTTTGTAATCTAAAAATACATAGGAGTCACCATAGAGTGTAAAAAATAAATTATCTAGTTTTTTTCTAGCATTTTTTAAAGCTCCAATGGGACCTAACTGTTTTTCGCCGTCATAGCTGTATCTAATTTTCACTCCAAATTTTTCTCCGTTTTCAAAATATTTTTCAATTTTTTCTGACAAGTAACCAACGCATAGAACAATATCTTTTATATCATTTTTTTTTAGTTGTTCTATTTGTTGCTCTAAAAATGGTTTATCATCAATTTTTATCATAGATTTCGGTGTTTTTTCTGAAAGTTTACCTAGTCTTGTTGCAAGCCCGCCGCATAAAATAGCAATCTGCATAAATAATACCTTTAGCTTCTTTTCATATTAAAAATGATTTTTGTCCCTTCAAAATCAAAGTTATACCGCATTTTCTTAAGGCCCTTTTTATTCATTTCTTTTGTAAATTCTGCTTTTTCTTTGTTTGTTCCATTATGATAAAACATGTAAAAACCTCCGCCACCTGCACCCATTATTTTACCGCCGAGTGCACCATTTTTTTTAGCAAGATTGTAGCATTCATCTATGAATTTATTTGATACGTTCTTTGATAATGATTTTTTAGTTTGCCAGTGTACATCTAAATATTGGCCGAGTTTGTCGATATCTCCTTTTTCAAGTGCTTTTTTTGTTTTTAGTCCTATGTCTTTTATTTCATGTAAAGCATGAAGTGTTTTTTTGTTTTTCTTCTTACTTTTTTCATTTTGGCTTTTAAGAATTTTTGATGCAAAACGTGTGATACCGGTATAATATATCATAATGTTATTTTCCAGTTCATCAATATATTCATCTTTTAGTTTCAATGGATTTATTTTTACTGTTCCATCTTTTTCAAAAATAAACTGGGTAATTCCACCGAATGCTGCTATATATTGATCTTGTTTACCTACTGGTTCGTTTAATATTTCAATTTCTATTTTGCAAGCCTCTTCAGCTAGTTGTTTTCTTGAAACATACTCTTTTTTATAGGCATGCAATACATTTAGTAAGGATACTGTAAAACTCCCAGAGCTGCCCATTCCGGACCGGCCTGGTAGATCTGCTAGAGATGTTAGTTCTATTCCAGGTTTAATTTTTGTTAATTTTAAGGCTTCTCTAAATAGGTTATGTTTGATTTCATCAATTTTTTCGACATGTTCTAGATCTGCATATTTAAGTCTTATATCATTTTCAAATCTTGGGTGGGCTGTGACAAAAGTATATCTATCAATTGTTGCAGCAATTAAAGCTCCGCCGTATTTTTCATAATATGATGGAAGATCTGTTCCTCCTCCTCCAAGTGTTATTCTTACTGGTGAACGTGATATAATCATATTTTTACCTCAGTTTTTATTTGTTATCAAGTGTTTCTCTTATAGCTTTTCGTACAGCTTCATCTGAGCTGAGTTTTGCTTTCCATCCAAGTTTTTTCATTTTTTCAGTTGACAGCTGAAACCTTGGTACATCTCCAGCCCATCCGCGTCTGCCGCCTGTATAGTTAAATTTTACATTTGAAAGGTTAATTTCTTCGACTACCAATTCAGCTATTCTTGTAACTGTTGTGTTGCTGTCAACTCCAAGATTATATAGGTTTATTTTTCCATCTGAATTTTCATATCCATAGATGATTCCTTCAACTAGTTCTTTTACATGCAGATAGGGTTTTTGTTGCCGTCCGTCTCCAAGTATCTCTAGTTCTTCTGGGTTTTTTTCAAGTTTTTTTATAAAATCTACTATTACACCATGTGTCCCCCGAATTCCAACGACATTTGCAAATCTATATATCCAGGCTTGAAAATCAAATGTTCCACAAAAAGAACTAATCAATCCTTCGCAGCCTAGTTTTGCTGCACCATAAAGAGATATTGGAAGAGTTGGCCCATAAGTTTCAGGTATATCTATTGGTGGTGTTTCAGCATATACCACACTACTTGACGAAAAAACTATTTTTTTTATGTCATTTAACCTCATACTTTCTAATACATTATATGTTGCAATAGGTCCTTGTTCAAGATCAAGCTTTGTTTGTTTTTCACCAAGGCGAACAAAAGGATTTGCTGCAATGTGAAAAACTATATCATGGCCTTTAATTGATTTTTTTACAGATTCAAAATCTAAAAGATCTGATTCTATAAAATTAAAGTCATTATTCTCATTATGATGGTTAATATATTTTTTTTCTCCAGAACTTAAATTATCAAAAACAGTTACTTTGTGTCCCTTTTCAATTAGTTTATCTACAAGGTGGCTTCCAATAAAGCCTGCTCCGCCGGTAACAAACACTTTCATTTTAATGTTTTCTCCTTTTGTTTGGTCTATATTTGGTTTATTTAAGTAATTTTTCTTTTAGAAAGTTTAGCAAAACTTTTTATTAATCATACTTGATTCGATTATATAAGATAAAAACTTTGATTAGGGTATTATATTATGTCAAGAATTCATAGAGAAGGTTTATTATTTAAGTGGTTTACAAAAGACCATGAGATAACAGTTGGTTTTAAAAAAACTGGTCATGGGATATGTGCTATATGTGGTAAAAGAATTCCTTCTGGAAGTAATATCTGTGATAAATGTTTTGAAAAAGAAAAAAAGATAAGTAAAAAATAATTTACTTTTTATTTGTATTATTAGTCTTAAAAACAGTATATTTTGTTTTATAATTTTTTAATATTGACTGCTTTTGGTCCTTTTTCAGAATCTTCTACTTCGAATTCGATATCGTCCCCTTCGTTTAGGAATGTACCTTGTGGCACGGAGGATCTGTGTATAAAGATGTCGTTTCCGTCATCTCCTTCTACAAACCCGTATCCTTTACGTGGGTTATACCATTTTACTTTTCCATTCATTTACTTTTTTTCCTCCTTATTTTTTGACTTTAGGAGTCTTTTTTTGCAATAATGCTATTATTGCTTTTTAGGGGGATAACTATCTAGTTTAAATATATTTCTGTTAGTTTCTTCAGAGGTCTGTAGGATTTATATAATATGACTTTATAACGGGGGCAATGCTTGAGTTACAGTATGTATTTGAGTTTATTTGGGGCATTCTCCTTGCTTTGTATGCCTTTGGTTTTATTTTATTTACTAAAAAAACCTATGAGTGGATGATCAGCCATCATATTGAAAAAAAGGTTGCTGTTTATTATAATCGTAAGTTCATTCATATTTTTGCAGGGGGTGTTGTTGTCCTTGCTGTACCTTTTGTTTTTTCAAATCCCTTTTATCCTTTGTTTGCAGGTATACTTCTAGCTTTTTTTATGTATTATTTTCATAAATCCGGTCGTATTCTTTACTGGTTTCAACATAAGCGTGATCTGAATGATGTTTCTTTTTGTTTTATGTGGGGTATTGCAATCTTTGTTTTATGGTATTTTTTTGATAACCCTTGGATTGCAGTGATCCCTCCTGCTTTTATTGCTTTTGGCGATGGAATTACTGGTATTGTACGTAATTTTGGTTTTAGAAAACGCAGTAAACATCCAATTGGCAATATCTATATGGCAGGTCTTTGCATCCTTATTGGTTATTTTTTTGGTAGATGGTCAGGTATTCCTGGTCTTGGCTTGTGGGGTGTTATTGCTGCTGTTGTTGCAAGTCTCTTTGAGCGTTATGAGTATGGTTTTCTTGATGATAATATCCTGATTACAATTAGTTCTACATTTGTTTTGTTTGTTGGCGGGCATCTTGGACCGATTGGTTTGTTGTTTTAAAAAATCTGCTATTTAAGATATCTCATTCTAGAGTACTTGATCCAACCGATTTTTTAACTAGAAGATATTAGTAAAATAAATTTAACCAAAAAATATAAATATTGGTAAAATATACTTTACTAATATGGTTGAGAAAAGTACTTTAATAAGTTATCTCGAAAAACAAATTTCTGTAGTTCCTGATAGATTACATTCTAATATTGTAGATCAAAAAGGAAAAAAACTTTTTGATAGATTCATTTCATTGAGAATAAAGAAATTTTTAAGAGATTTTCAAAATGGAAAAAATATTGAAAATAGATGGATAACCATCCCTGGTTTTAGAGGAACAGGTAAAACAACCTTACTATCACAATTATATCACATGTTAATTGAACAGAGGATCTCAAGGGATAATATTTTGTATCTTTCTTTAGATGAAACTACCCGGCTATTGCAAACTGACCTGTATGAAATAATTGGAATTTATGAAACTATTCGTGGCGAAAGCATAGAATCGATGAAAGACAAATTATTCTTATTTATTGATGAGGCACATTATGACAAAAATTGGGATGTAACTATTAAAACTATTTTTGATAAATCAAAGAATGTTTTTATTGTAGTTACAGGCTCTTCAGCATTAGCTCTTCAAACAAGTGCAGATTCAGCAAGAAGAATGCATGTGGAAAAATTGTTTCCGCTAACTTTTATTGAATACATAAAACTTAAAAAAAGACTAATGCCTGAAAAAAACCTAAAAGGACAAATACAAAATGCAATCTATGAATCAAAATCAGCTGAAGAAGTTTATAAAAAATTAAAACCACTTCAAAAGAAAGCGGTAAAATACTGGTCAAATATTGGACCATTTGAATTTGAAAAATATTTAACTATAGGTACCCTTCCTTTTTCAATAAAACTCTCAAAAGAGGAAGAAATTTATGAAAGAGTCCTTAATATTTTAGAAAAAGTGGTATATGATGATATACCAAAAATCGATAATTATAGTAAAAACACACTTGATAAAATCTGGAATCTACTAATTATATTGTCTGAGACAAATCGCATAAGTTTGGAATCTATTGCTAATAAAATCGAATTAAAAAAACCAACTGTTTTTAAAATTCTTAACGCTCTTTCAAATTCAGAGCTTATTTTTCCGGTAAAAGCATTTGGTACAGGTACAAAACAGAGTACAAAAAGTCCAAAATATCCATTTTCAGCACCAGCTATTAAAGCATCCTTTCTATGGAAAATTGGAAAATTGTCTCCTACTTCAAAAAATTATGGTAAATTATTAGAAGATGTAATAGCGATGTATTTTTACAAATTAGAAAATATTACAAAAAACTTCAATGTTAACTATGATAGTAAACAGGGTGGTGCAGATTTTATATTGGTTGATAAAAGAAATAATTCTAAGATTGCTATTGAAGTAAGTTATGGAGCAAATAAAAACGCAGAGCAAGCAAAAAAAACCATGAATAAAATTTCGACAAAATATGGAATTGTTATAAGTAAAAGAGAATTAAAGATTGAAGATGATGTAGTTTTTATCCCGCATAAATTATTTTTCCTTACTTAATGTTTGATTTGTATAATCTAATCATTAAAAAAAAATTGTTGTTTAATTGATATAGAAAAGATATGGATTTTATTTTTCCATATGTATATCCATCTGTGGATAAGGTATTCCAATTTTTTCTTTGTCATAGCTTTGTTTTAAGGTTTTATTGAAGTCAAAATAAAAACCCCAGTAGTCTTCCTTTTTAACCCATGGTCTTATTACTAGTCCTACTGCTGAGTCGCCCATTTCATTTACTGCTACCATTGGTTTAGGATCTTTTAGTACTCTTTTGTCTTTATTTAGTAGGTCCATTGTTATCTTTATTGCTTTGTCTATATCATCATCATAGCCTATTCCAATTGACATATTCACTCTTCGAGTTGGGTTATGGGTGTAGTTTGTAACATTTCCGCCCCAGACTGATTTATTTGGTATTATTATTCGTTTGTTATCTGGAGTATCAAGTTCTGTGACACTTATTCCTACGTTTTTTACTGTACCACTATCTCCGCCTGCATCAACATAGTCTCCTTTTTTGAATGGTTTTGTTATTGCTATCATAAA
>CAYYOO010000075.1:4750-7117 GCA_964473335.1 uncultured Thermoplasmatales archaeon | reverse complement strand
TAATAATCCCACATATTATAACCTAAAAGCTTGTAGCATTTTGTAAGTCTCAATCTAAATTTTGCTTTTGGTTTTTTCTTTTATTCAATCCAAATTTTTTTCTCTCTATATTTTGTTTTTCTCCAAAGGAATTTTTTTTGTATGGCTTCTTTTTTAATCCTGTATTTAAAATCTTTATCTAGACATTTATCTGAGCAATAGAACCAGGTGTCATTTAAAATTTTAACTTTCCATTTAGGTTGTCTTAAACAGAGATATTCAGCTCTAGCGTGCCCGTGTTTATCAAGTCCAAAATCAACATTACACCCCTTGCATTTCCCACTTATAGTTCTCAGATTAAATTGACTTCTATTCATTTCTATATTTCAAAAACATTTAATCTCTTATAAAAAAATTTCCTTTTAATAAAAAAAATAAGAAAATATCGGGATTTAAAACCCAAATTTTAATAATTTTTTTTATTCTAATGTCACTTCGTTATTATCATCAATTCTAAAAATTATATAGTCTCCGGGGTTACGCCCTAATTTATTAAGTACATCTCTTGGCAGTTCAATTTCATTGTTATCATTAATCGGAACTCTATGTGTATCTAGATAAAATTCTATTGCTCTATCTATAAATTCTTCGGCTGTTTTAAAACCAAACGGTGTGCATTCTTCAACAAATTCTTCTATTTTGTTTTTATCTTTCCATTTTCCTTTAATTTCAATTGTTTTTTTCATATTTTTTATATCTCCTTATTTTTAATTTTGTAAACCAATTCATATTATATAAAGTTGCGCCAAAAGGCTTAATTAGGCGCATAATTATTATATGTTTGTGGCAAATATGGAAAAGAACATGGTAACTGAAAAATTAAACCTGAGTTTGTCTAAAGAAGAAAAAAACCTTATTGAAAAACTTGCGAATGAAGAACATAGAAAACTCAATCAACAGATTGTACATATGACTGAGTTTTATTTGAAATATAGAGAAAAGGTGAAATAAACAATGAAGAAATCAAAAACTAAAAAAACAAGACCAAAACTAGAATACCTTCAAGACCCAGATAAAGTCAAGGACCCTGAGATTCTCAGACCACTATATACGGCAGATGAAAAACTTAGGAAATCACTGCAACCCACTAATCTAAAAAAAGAAGCAAAAGACTTTAAAAGACATATTAAAAAATCTTTTAGGAAAAAATAAAGGAAATAAAAAATATGAGTAAAGTAATAGGTCTAAAACTCACAGAGAAAGATAAACAACTTATCAAAGATATTGACAACTCTGGTTTATCCAATAGTGAGTTACTTAGAAAAGCATTGAAAAATTTTTTCAAATCGGTTAACCAGAATTATAAGGAGAAAAACACAAAAAACATAGAAAAAGTTAACCAACTGGTTAACCACTTTCAACAGGAGAAAAAAGAAAAAACGGTTAACCAGATTGGCCAATCAGTTAACCCAAATTTGCAGTATATTGAGAACTATGAGCTTTTACAATATCTTAAACAGGATAGGGAATGGTTGCATGATAGAATAGAGCATTTTGAACATACTCAGGATATGCTTCTTTCTAAACTCGATGTTGAACCTGAGAATGAAGATAAAGATAATATTAAATCTAAATCCTCATGGGTTAGAATGTAAAATTAACTTTATTTACAAGGGGGTTATTCAGAAAAATAAACTATCTCACTCATTAATTATCATATAATCAAAAAATAGTATATTTTCTTATATTTAACTCTGTTTTTTTAAATTTTAAGTATTCAATCCATTATTTATTATTACTATTTTTTGAGTGTATATTTTCGCTGATTTACAAAACTTGATTAATCAAGTTTTTTATTCACTCTTATATTTTTAATTGCTTCTCTCTTAACATCATTACAAATCTCTATTACCTCTTTATAAGGAACTCTGAAATGTTCACTCATTAAATGACTAAAGGCATGTTTATCAATAACATTTTTGAAACTTGCAACAATTCGATTTATCTCTTTGAATCTTTTATTATATTTTGTTGCGAGAATCACACCAACCCTTCGTTTAATATTGTTACTGACAAAATCTAAATCAGCATCTATCAAGGGTTTCATTGTACCACAAACAGGGCAGAAACGCATACGTATAATACCAAAGATAGTATTATCATAATCACCACAGCAATTCATGTCCTTTACATAATTCTCACTACAAACATTACATTGGTCCTCACATATAACCCAAGTCAATAAAACCATCCTCCATAATTGTCTTATAATTCCAAATTATTTTTTTGTTTATTAAACAATTTCTAACTTTTTATTCTTTTGTTTGTCGAACATAATAAAGTTATTTATTATTTATAATTGAATTACTCTCATCTCTCACATTTTTT
>CAYYOO010000075.1:0-4650 GCA_964473335.1 uncultured Thermoplasmatales archaeon | reverse complement strand
GATAAGATAAATGAATAACATGAAAACTATTTCTGGTATCTATCAAGGCACCCGACCAATAGTTCCAGGCCATCCAATGTGGGTAATGAAATTCAAAACCGATAAAGGACAAAAGAAAGTAATCAAAGTACAATACCGATTTTTACTTGAATGTCTTGATGAGTTAAACCTTAAAACAGGTGATAAAGTAAAAATAATTGATGAAAAAAATTCTTATCAAATAACAAAAACAGATTGATTCTTACAATCTATCTGTTTTATCTGCAACTCTTTTTCTTTTCAAAATTCAAACCTTAATGATTTTTTCAATGTTGATATTACTCTATTCCTCACGAATCAGCAGGATATAAAATCCTCACAAATCCCACATTTTTATCTAAAAAGAGTACACAATAAATTATTTTGTTTTTTCTATTTGGAGTTATAATACAATAGTTTTATTCGGTAACAAAATGGTTACATATGGTTACATTTCTGTTACATACTATCATGTTTTATGAATATATTATGGTTTTATTTAGAGAGAATTTTATAAAAGATTAATTGTTTAGAATATCAGATTTTAAAGATGAATAAAGACAAACAACAATATTGGAAAAGGATATACAAAGGAATATCGATTGAAGATGCAAAAAAGGGTTTATCAAAAAAATATTTGGAAGAACTAGAAAAATATGAGAAAAATAAAACATTGATACATAAGGAACTTCAGATATTTCTTAAAAGATTATTAGAGGGGCAATCAACTAAATCTGCTTTATCTGGTTTATCAACTGATTTTAAAGACTGGTATTTTTTTATAACTAA
Source organism: uncultured Thermoplasmatales archaeon (assembly GCA_964473335.1). Taxonomy (GTDB): domain Archaea; phylum Thermoplasmatota; class E2; order DHVEG-1; family DHVEG-1; genus CAYZTD01. The sequence continues at coordinate 3,843 of CAYYOO010000075.1, read as the reverse complement.
ACCCGAGCCTAGACCTGACAAACAAACTGAAAGTATTGAAGTAAATGAATATGAACCCGGTAAATCCATTGGGCCCTGTAGCTATTGCTATCCAAGAGGAAACAAAGCAATACATGAATTAAAAAAATGTAATTATTGTAACGAATGGTTTTGTGAACAGCACTTACGCCCATATCGCAAAAAAGAAGATGATTTAGGGCATCCATGTACAAAATATGGAAAATAAATCTTTACTAACTTTTTTTCGAGAGGCTTATAAAAGAATAACTGTTTTGAAATTGTGTTAAAAGGTGGGAATATGGATTCAATGTATACATATCAGATAATTGGAGCAATTCATGTTATTGTATTTATAATTTATATGGCTCTCTTAAAATTTGTTTTTAAAAAATCTGTTAAAGAAAAAATGATATTTTATTATGTACTGGCCTGGATAATAGGTTGGTTAATCTTTTCAATTACAGTAATTATTATTTATGATATTCCTTTTGACGAAAACGTAGTAATAGCAATATTTGGAGAATTTGCAGGCTCAGCAGTAGCTTTTCTATTTATTGATTATATATTATTCTATCTAGGAAAATGGTTTTATAAAAAAATAAATAAAAAAAATACAGATTTTTCTGGTGATAAAACTAAATATACACAATGTCCTTTTTGTAAGAAAAAAATTGAAGTAGAAAAATCAACACAACCTGGTGACGAAGTAGAATGTTGTTATTGCTCAAAACCTTTTATTTTTAAATGAAAATGTTTTATTACTCTATATTTAACATCTGTTAAGGAGAAACTTATAAATAATTAGCTGTTTAAAATTGTGTTTTGAGGCGTAAGAATGGGGAAAAAATGTTCAATATGCAATAAAAAAATTGGTTTTAGAGAACAAAAAATGCCATTTAAAGATAGTAACAACAATAAAATTTTCATATGTTCTGATTGTTATGTAGAATTAACTAAAGATAAAAAAAAGAATTTAAGCTATTTAGGGAAATGGCAAGTTCCAAAATCTGCTAGAATTACAGGTTTTATGGCGGGTGGTGTCGTAGGTGCAGTTGCATCTGGAGATGGATATCGTTCTGGTAGAGAGTGGGTTATAAAAAGAAAGTTAAAGAAAAATAATAAAACTAAGCAAGATTTAGATAATTTAAGTATTGACAAGTATAATTTACATTTTTGGTTATTACCAGAAGAAGTTCAAAATAGATTACTAGAAAAACTTGGCATTTAGAGAATATGTTATGAATAGTACCCAAAAAAATATAGATGTTGGTTTTTTTAATCTCTATTCAGTCCTAAAATTAAATAATCTCATAATGTCCTTTACATTTTGGACAATAAAAATGAATACCATCCAAAGCAACATTATAAAGCATAGTGGAACATTTCGGACAAAACCTATCTGTTTTTCTTATTAAATCTTTTTTTCGAACTCTATCTTTATAAAATTTGATTTTTACTTTTTCATTTTTTGTATGAGACGATTCATAAGGTTTAATAGTGTCTGCTCTTGCGGATAATTCTGATTCTCCTTTCATAAGTCTTTTTAAATATTTATCTCTATCTACAATAACATATCTTGGATTAGGAATTTCTTCAATTTTTTCATTTTTAGCATCTTCTATTGCATTAGATTTATTTTTCTTTTTCTTTCTTTTAAACATTTTATTGCCAATTTGATATATAGAAATATTAACCTTTATATTTTAACCTAACCTCTTTTCTAAACAATGGTTTTTTATTTTTTTTAACATCTGTTAAGGAATTTTTTATAAAAGATTAATTGTTTTATAATATTTAAGGAAAGGTAAGTATGGCTTTATTTAGGAAAAAGAAAAAAGATAAAAGTAAAGCAAAACAGGATAAGAAAAAACCTCTGTTAGATTCCTCAAATGCTATAGATGAAATATTAAATAAACATGGTAAGAAAAGAAAGAAAAACAGGAAAAAGTTTAATGGCTATCAAAACCCGGGAGTTGATGAAGTAGAATAAGTCGGGATAAAATCCAGATATTTTCAGTACAACAATACATCATACATCTGGTTTAGATAATAATATTAGGAAAAAATAATTGAAAAAAATTATAGAAAACGGACATTCACAAAAATTATTAGATAGTTATTATATATACTAACTGTAAAAATCATATGGAAAATAAAAATGAGTATTGGGATAAATTTAATTCAGTACAAAATTTAATCATTTCGTTACTTAACGAAAACCCTGATTTACAACCAAATAAAAAAGATTTAAAAAATAGGGTGAAAAGAGAATTTAAAAAACATTTTAATGAAGATTTACAAGATAATATTTACAGACATGCTTTTAATAATCTTATTAATAGGAAAGAAATTGAAATTAAAAAATATACTATACCTCACGAAAAAAAATCAAAAGAAAAGGGGTATCCTGTTTTAACACAAGTTAAAGTTGTAAGAATTACAACCAAAGGTGTAACAAAAGCTATTAAAAAGGAATTAATAATTTCAGCAGAAGAAATCAAAGAATCAATGATAGAAATAAAGAATGATATGAATAAAAGAATTGATTCAAATACTAGTTATATGGAATCTATCAGAACTGATGTAGAAGAAATCAAAGAAGATATTGAAATAATCCGTAAACAATTTTATGGAAGAATTCTTGAGATATTTGGAATATTTGTAACTATATTCTCCTTGATTATAATTGGATTTACTCAAGTACCAAATATTGTTGGTATTGAATTAGGTTTCTGGCAGAATCTATCAAATGTTTCTGCAATATTCTTTCCCTTGTTAGTAGTTTTACTAATTTTGATGAGCATTACATTTTTAATTGTAAAAAAAACTTAAAGAAAAGAATAGTAGAATTTTATTCTCTTCTCTCTTTCTATCTTTTCGTTTTAAAAAACCCCGAAAACCTCGAATTTTATCTAAAAACAACCTCGAAATTAAATCTAATCAGGGTGTAAAACTAATATTGTTTTGTTTTAAAACTATTTTAACAAATAGGATAACAATCTCTAAAACAATTTATATTTTCTCCTTAAACTATCCAAGGTAGAAAAAAATAAATAATAGACTACAAATAGACCATTAATAGACTATCTAATAAAAAGGGTTAAATGAGACAAATGACAACAAAAAAGAAACAAGGAAGGCTTATTCTCAAGGAGATAAAATTCGACCAGGTCTACAAAAGAAAAGTAAATAAGAACAATGAGACAAGCGGAAAAGTAACCTTACCTAAAGAACTCATTGGAAAAAAAGTATATGTCATTGTTGAACCAGAATAAAAAAATGGGGGATTAACAGATATGAACTTTATGCTCAATATCAGATTAATAATGGTCAGCGTACTAATAACAGGTGGTGTTGTATTACCTCGGATTCTGCAATATTTCAAAATAGATATAGGAGTTATCAATATATTAACTGAGCCTTGGGCTACATATCTTATAATAATGATAGCGATTCTACTATTTTTTTATACCTGGTTAAAGAATGTAAAATATTTCCTGTTAATATTAATTATAGCTTTGATAGGTTCCTTTGGTCTTACTCTATATTTCTGTAAATTACCTCTCCCATGGTAAAAAAATAAATGATTTTATTTTTTAAAATTCTATTCTTTAATATTTTTTATTTAGTTTCAAAACATTAATTGCTTTTTTACCTCGAAAGGTTTCAATTAGATTGAAACTAACCTTGTCTCCTTCATTTAAAAAAATAGTTTCATCATTAAAAACGAAAACATTTTTTCTATGGAAAAAAACCTCTTCAGATAGTCCATCTTTGTTTTTGATGTAAATAAATCCATATCCTTGTCTATGATTAAAGAATTTAATAGTTCCTTGCAATTTT
>CAYYOO010000074.1:2779-7187 GCA_964473335.1 uncultured Thermoplasmatales archaeon | reverse complement strand
AGATCAAGATTCATTCCGTCTCTAGCTGCAATAATATTTTGGCCAATTTTTTTGGACATATTTTCAGCTATTTCCCATGGTCTTTTCTTTATAACTTTCATTCCAAAATGAGTAAGAATTGTTAATTTAGGTTTTAATTTTTTTACAATAAATTCAACATCTTCTATTGATAGATGCTGAATTTTATCAAATGATTTTAGAAGTACGATATTTAAGATAAGAATGTCTCCATTGTAAAATTTAATGATGTCATCATAATATTTAGTATCAGAAAGTAATGAAATAGATATTTTTTTACCGAAAAAATTTAATCCATAACATTCAACTCCATGGATATTTTTCTTTGGTGTTAAAACAGAAATATTTCCAATTTCATACTCTTTTTTTTCTTCTAAAAAATGTATTTCATCAACATGAGTTCTAAAGTGATTCATTATAACATTGTCAACTTCCAAAGCATCTCTTGGGAGATAGACCATTCCTTTTTTGTCAAATCCGCCGTTAGTCATTGCTTCAATCATTATATTTATGTCGTTTGAATGATCGATATGGCTGTGTGTAAGAATTATCGCATCAAGTTTTTTAGGATTTAATTTTGGTCTACTTGACAAACAATTAATTAGGGACCCTGGACCGGGATCAACAAGTATATTTGTATTGTCAAGAGTTAACCATATTCCGCCTGATTTTCTGAACTGGTTTATTACTGCAAATCTTCCTCCTGCAGTACCAAGAAACTTTATTTTATCCATCACGCAATCACTTTTGATAGTAAAACTATTTAGAAACTGTGTAATTTATGGTTATTTATGAATCTTTGTGAATATACCTATTATCTAGTAAAGCAAATCCCAAAAGGAAAAGTATCAACATATGGCGCTGTTGCAAAGGCACTAGGAAACAAAGGTTATGCAAGAGCAGTCGGAAAATACATGAACAAAAACCCTGACCCTGATGGTATGCCATGTTTTAAAATAGTTAAATCAGATGGAGGAATAGGTGGTTTTGGGGGAGGAATTGATGATAAAATCAGAAGATTAAATGAAGATGGAATAAAGGTAAGAAATAGAAAGATTGTAGATTTTGAGAAAGTTTTTTTTGATGATTTCAAAACAGTTTATCCATTAAAAAAATCATAAATCTTCTAGTTCTTTACTTGAGATAACTGAAATATCATTTTCTTTGAACCACTTTTTATATTCAGTGACTTGTGATTTTTTCAGTGATTTCTTATGAATATACACTCCCTTTATATTTGGTGTTTTATTCATTGCTTGTTTTATCATATCATAGTTGATATTTCCTTCTTTAATTTGATATGTTGGAATCATATGGCCAAAGGCAGCTTTTTTTTGAAAAACAATATCAGTGAACCTTGGTGCATAATGTCCGCCCCCCATCCCAATAAATACAGGTATGTCTTTAGGCATATCTTCTTCACATCTGTATTTTTCAAGTACCTCAAGAACTGATTTAGCAATTATTTTTGCAGGTTTTATCTTGTTCCATTCCTCAAGGGTACTTCCGACTTCAGTAAAAAGAGTGGGAGTTTCTAAATATGGTCCATGATGTGTTACTTCAAAACATACCTGATGGTAGGTTTTTACTAGTTTTGCATTCTTATTAATTGTTCTAAGAAGATGCGTCATTAATCTTGGTGCTGACTTTGTCAGAGTTCTTGTTTTCCCACCAAATTTTGCTTCACCATAGTTGCCGATTGGATGAGCGGTAAGAGTTGGTTCACCTGTTTTACTTCTATGTCTTGTTATAAAAATTATCATATCTGGATCTATTCTCAGTTCCTTTTTTACTTCGCTTTCTAGGTTTTCATGTCTTATTGTTCTGCCGTTGATTGTTACGATATTTACATCCTTTAGATCTGTATTTTTGTATACTGGATTTTTTTCAAATTTATCAATTTCTCCCCAGTTGGATAGATCTAAAAGTTCTTTTTTTATATTTGTTCCTGCAGGGTCTTCTGTTGAATTAACTATTAAAACGCTAATTTTTACACCTGCATAAAAAAATAAAAATATGTTTAATAAGACTTACTCTTCTAATTCTCTTTCTTTTTTGAGCATTTCTCTTATTTTTTCCATTCTTGTAATAAAATGAATTCTATCTTCGCATTTACAAACTTTAGCAATGAATTTTATCTCTTCAACTTCTTGTTTTGTTGATAGGAGGCCAATAATGAACATATTTTCAACAAAACAATTTTATATTTATAAGTATATAATATTTGTTGTACACTTGTTATCGCAGAAATCTATTTTGAAAAACTACAATTTCAAAAAAATAATTAGCTCTCTCTTAGATGAATAATTATTCCTGCAAAAAGACCAAGAGCAATAGGTATAATGATGATGTAATATAGAATGTCAATTTTCCTTAAAAAAAGAGTGATATCATAGCCATAAACATATAACAAAGTAATAGTAACTAAAAAAAGCGGAATCAATAATGCAAGAATCAAAGGAAGAGATTCTTTATTCACCATTGTTCTTTCCTTCTCAAATTTTATACTTATATTTTCGATATATATTTTTAAGTATATTTTGGTATATAATTATATATATTTAATCTTTTTCTATTGGGCTATATTTATTGTTGCCTTTGAAAATTTCATCCAATTCACAATGAGAGAATGCAATATCCATATTATTTGGCCTATATTTTCCATTTAAAGTATCCCAATATATCTCAATACTTTTATCTTCGATTGATAGAACAATTCCTTTATATGTCGTATTTTTTCCTTTTTTATCCTTAAATGTTCTTTTAACACGATCTCCTAATTCAAAAGCGTCATACAATGAAGCATATTCCTTTTTTTCACGATATTTTCCCATTTTTTCACCTTATACCATCTTTTATGAACCCTATTTTTGAAAATTAAAGTATATAAATATCACCTGTAAAAGATAACAAATTGTAAAAATGATCTTTTGAAATTTTTCCAAAAATATAAGTGACGTATCATAATTCGTAGTTTATGAAAAAGTATTTATTATTCAGTATAATACTAGTCTTACTGTTATTTCTTAATACGGGTAAATGTAAAGATAATACTTTTATTTACGTGGACTCAAATGGAGAAAAAGAGTATATCAGCATACAAGTTGCAATAAATAATGCAAATGAAAACGATATAATTCAGATTTCAAATGGGATATACAATGAATCAATTTTTGTAAATAAGTCAATTACAATCAGAGGAGAAGATAAAAATAGCACAATACTAACAAATACAATTTATATTTTAACAGACAATGCCAAAATAACAAAACTTACAATAGATCTTTTAAATAATTCAAAAAATGGTATAAACATAATGTCAGATCAAAATGCCATAAGAGAAAATACAATTTCTAACTGTAATATCGGAATAAACATATCTAACAATAGTAAAAACCTGATATATCATAATAACTTCATCAACAATACAAAAAATGCAGAAGATTCCAATAACAATAATTGGTATAACAAAACATTACAACAGGGTAACTACTGGAATGATTATGAAGGTCTTGATAAAAATTTAGACGGAATTGGCGATAATCCATATAATATTTCAGAATCAAATGTTAAAGATAAATATCCCTTGATGATGCCATATGAAGATTTTTTAAGAATTAATGAACGAGGTTTTAATTTAGATGAGCTTACATATGTACTAATAATTGGAGGGATAATTTCCGTGATTGTTCTTGCACCAATTGCCTATTACTTCAGAAAAAAAATATTAAAGTTATAGATAGAATTAGGTTGTTTTTATAGTTCCAAGGATGGGTTCATATATCAGGCCTTTGTCCATAAGAGATGAAAGAGCTTCTTCTACAGTATCCTTATCTAGATTGTTTTTACTGCATTCTTCAGTTATATCATCCCACGGTGCACCATTTTCACCTTCCATCTTTCTGATGATCTCAAGAACCTTTTTTTCTGTTTCTTCAAAATCTTTTTCTTTCTTTTCATCCTTTTTTTCTTCTTTTTTATCAGGTTTTTTTTCTTCAGGAACTTTTTCTTTTTTGGGGATAGATTTTTCTTTTGTCGGTTCTTTTGATTTTTCTTTTTCAGGTACTAGATATTGAAGTGATTCTTGGATTAATGTTACATATTTATTCAGGTCTATATTTCCATAATTTTTTATTGCTTCTACTATTCCTTTTGATAGATCCGTACTATATCCTAGTTTTTTAAGTTCAAACTCATTGGTATCATTCATCTGCATAGCTTCAAGTATTGCCTCAATTCTTTGTTTGGTTTGCTTGCAGGTATCAAGGATCCATTTATCACGAACACTAGAATCAACCTGCATAACACGTTCGGGCCTAACAGAAACATATAGCTCTCCATCTTCAGGAACATAAGTTTTCACTTTTCCAACAAGTGCAACAAAAGCTGG
>CAYYOO010000074.1:0-2679 GCA_964473335.1 uncultured Thermoplasmatales archaeon | reverse complement strand
TCAACCTCGCCGTGTATACTACATCTTGAATCAACAAGAGCACGGTTACATTCAGGACATCTTTTTATAAAACCAGAACCTGGTCTTATGTCAATTACGGTACCTTGGACCTCAATACCAAGTCCACCTCCATTATCTGCTAGTTCATGCATGGGCATAGTTTTTGTTTTAATGTCTTTTTTTGAAATCTCTTTTTTATCAAGTTTTTTAACTTCAGAATTTTCATCAAAAGTAAGTTGCGGGATTCCTTTCCATGTTTTTACATATCCACCAGATATCTTTAAAACATCATCCTTTTTTATTTTAAAATCATGCCAAGAGGTGAATTGTGCTTTACCTGTTTCATCTGCAATTATACCTGAAAAAACATTTTTTTGAGAACCATTAACTGTTACCTCTCGCTTGTTTATATCAAGAACCTTTGCAGTAACCTCAACTGTTCCTATACCTGAACGAAGATCACCAACTGTAAATTTCTTTGGTTTAAAAGCTGATTTAGGTAGCTTATCTTTATCTGTTTTTTCAATGTTTACCCTGTCACCTATGTTTAGTTGAACGTTACCCTGCCATTCTTTAGTATAAGCATTTGATATTTCAACAACATCTCCTTTTTCAACATTGATTTCAGTCCAGGATGTAAATGGAACTGTTCCACTTTCATCTCCAAGTATTCCATAGAAAATCTTTTTATTTTCACCTTTAACAGTTACTTCTTTTGGATTAATTGCAATTATGTGACCTAGTAGTTTTACATTTGATTCATTTGGTTTTAAATTTGAAATTAACGTTCTTTCACTAGAGATATTTTGTGAAAAAACAGTTTCTTCTTCACCATATTTTTTAAGGATTGTCTGCTTTGCCTGGTTTACGGGTACACCATAATCCATAAATTTTTCAAATTCTTTTTTAATATCACTTTTTGAAGGTATTTCATCAGTTTTACTTTTTAAAATATTTAGAATTTCATCTATATGAGATTCAATGTCTTCTGGCATAAATTCCTTGCCTCCCTAAAATCGCAAATGGATTATTGATATTTCAATCTATCCTTATTTTTTATTTTTAATATAATCCTTTTATATTTCCAAACTCATCAATATCGATGTTTTCAGAAATTGGTTTTTCAGGAAGTCCCGGCATTGTAGTGATTTTCCCTGTCATTGGCACAAGAAAACCAGCTCCTGCTGAGAATTTTATCTCACGAACTGTTATCTTAAAATCTTTTGGTCTGCCTAGTTCTTTTGAATCATCTGAAAGTGAATATTGAGTTTTAGCAATACATATTGGAAGGTTTTCTAGGCCTATTTTTTTACATAGTTTGATGTCGCGTTCTGCGTTAACTGTATATACGACTCTGTTTGCCCCATAGATTTTTTTAGCAATTTTGTCGATTTTTTCCTTTACTGATAAATTTGTATCATATAAATATTCAAATTTTGATGGATTATTATGAATTAGATTTACTAGTTTTCCAGCTAGTTCAATTCCACCTTCGCCACCCTGGCTCCAGATATCTGCTACAGCAAAAGAGATATTTTTTGACTTGCAAAACTCTTCAACGATATTAATTTCATATTCTTTGTCATCGATAAAATGATTTAATGTAACAATCACAGGAACCTTATAATAAGATATATTTTCAAGATGTTTTTCAAGATTCACTAGACCCTTTTTAACATCTCCTTTTCCATGTCTTTTAAGAGCTCTAATGCTTACTAGCATTACAACTGCATCAGGTTTTAATTTACCTGTTCTACAAACAATATTAAAGAATTTCTCAGCACCTAGTTCGCTTCCGAAACCAGCTTCAGTTACTACATAATCAGATAATTTGAGAGCCATATTTGCTGAAATAAGGCTACTAGTGCCATGAGCGATATTTGCAAATGGTCCACCATGAACAAAAGAAGGGACTCCTTCTAAGGTTTGAACTAGATTTGGTTTTATTGCATCTTTAAGTAAAAGAGCCATAGCTCCTACTGCTTTTAGATCTTTAGCATATATTGGTTTGTTATCGTAAGTATAAGCAACAATTATTTTACCGAGTCTTTCTTTTAGATCCTTTAGATCTTTAGAGAGACACAAGATCGCCATAATTTCTGAGGCTGGAGTTATTGCAAATTCTTCTTCATGAGGAACTCCATCTTTAGGTCCACCTAGCCCCACTACAACTTTTCTAAGAGCTCTATCGCTGATATCTAGGACTCTTGGCCATACAATATAACGCGGGTCGATATGAAATTCATCACCATAGTGAATATGATTATCAAGTAAGCTTGCAAGTAGATTATGAGCACTAGTTATTGCATGCATATCACCTGTGAAATGGAGGTTAATATCATCCATAGGAACAACTTGAGAATATCCACCACCAGCAGCACCACCCTTCATACCCATCGTAGGGCCAAGAGAAGGTTCACGAATGCAGAGCATTGTTTTTTTCCCAAGTTTTGATAGAGCTTGAGCTAGGCCAATAGTCATAGTTGTTTTTCCTTCACCTTCAGGTGTGGGATTTATTGTTGTTACAAGAATTAGTTTTCCATTTTTGTTTTTATTAATTCTTTCAAAAATCTTAGGATGAACCTTTGCCTTATGTTTTCCCCATGGAATTATTTCGTCTTTGTTGATTCCCACTTTTTCTGCGATTTTATAGATATCTTGAAGTTCTGCTTCTTTTGC
>CAYYOO010000073.1:0-7204 GCA_964473335.1 uncultured Thermoplasmatales archaeon | reverse complement strand
CTGTCCATTTTTCCCTGGTAATAAAATAATTCACAAGAGTTTTTCTGATCCTTCAAAAGTAGAAGGTAGCCTGGAAGAGATATTAAACTCTTTTAGAAAAACTCGCGATGAAATTAAAAAATGGATTTGTGTGGTATTTGAAAAATGAAAAAATCTTATCAGTAATAAAAAAACTAGAAATCGGTAAAGAATTTACATATGCAATTTTAAAAGGTGGTACTCGACTTACTATTATTGCTTTGTTTCTAACGTTTCTTTTTGGTTATGAATACTGGTATTTTCTGATATGGTTTTTACTTGGAACAATGATATTGACATCAGGTTAAAAAATTATTTAATGATTCAGATCAGCTTATGGAGTGGATATAATTTCAAACAATAATTTTTTATTATGTTTGATATTACTTTATTATTAAAGGTGGAGGAAAAATTATGAAACAAGATCCTGGCTTTAGAACGAGTTTTTCAATAGTTGTACCGATAGCATGGTTGATATTTTTGATAGCATGGCTTGCATTTTATGCTGGCAACTTTTCAACTTCAAAAAATATCGCAATAATAATTCTATCGATTTTAGTAATGGTTCTACTTTTAGGTGCAATATGGGCTATTTGGGCTGTGCGTATGATTCCACGTCCTGGTAAGGAGATCTTTAAGATGATGGGTTTTAGATGGCGGATCTATGCATCCATGTTCATTCCAATATTTACTCTTATTTTATTGATCATATGGTTTTGGTTCTACGGTGAAAAATTTAACATCTGGCAGCATATCGCGGTGTTTTTGATTGCTATTCTTGGTGTCGGCGGATCACTTGGAGTTATCTGGGCTCGCTGGGGTATGAAACACTCAAAGGACATGGAAGATTTTGGACGGGAGATGGACGACTTTGGAAAGGATTTTTAAAAAAAAAGATGATTCGAAATGATTTTTCAATCTAGATATCCAAGAGCTCTAAGTCTTTCTTTTACTTTTTCCTCATCTTCCTTTGATAGTTTATCATCAGATTCTTCTTCCATATCTGATAAAACCTCAGTTAAGACATATTCTACATAGGAATCAACTGATTCAAAACCAGTATCCTTAATTCTCTCATTTATCTTGTCTAATATTTCTTTTGAAATCTTTATTGAGACCTTTTCCTCTGACATTATATTCACCAAATTGTGTAATTGATATAACCCGGTATTAGAATCTTTTTAATAAATTCTTCTAATAAACAATCATAAAGTTTTATAATAAAGTATTTGTTTTTAGGTTTTAAAAATTCTTTTGCAGGGGTAGCCAAGCTTGGCCAACGGCGATAGACTCAAGATCTATTCCTGAAGAGGTCCAAGGGTTCAAATCCCTTCCCCTGCACTATTTTACCGGTAAAATAGTTGTCCCAGTTTTTGAAATAATGGATTTAATATTGAAAAACTCAGGTTCAACATTACTAAGAAACCAAGCATGAATATAGCAAGTGTCTCTGCGAAAAATTTATTATAAAAAAAGAAAACAAATAAAGAAGAGATTATTGCAAAGCAAATCCATAAAATTGGCAGATGCTGAAGCTTCAACTTTTTTTCAAAAGTATTTTTCTCTTTTGTTAAAAGTTGCTTTTCCAGATTCCATGCTGTAAAAACAAAAAATATAGTTTCTCCAAATACAAGTATTATCAAAGCTATTGCAATGGAAAAATGAGATTCTAATTTTAAATTAGAGCGCACTATTGCCGAAGCTATCACGGCTATCGCCACACATAATTGGAGTGTGCTATAAACACGAATTTTTTTACGTGCAGTCATTGTCAATGTTTGAGCACTTGTGCGATACCATTTCATCGATTTGTTTGTTTCGTCACTTAAGTTACCAATCTGTCCTAATAAAATAGAAATTATGATTACCCAAAAGATAAGATTATGTGAATATGTAATTATTTCTGCCATATAAAGAAAAATCACTATACAAGCTATTGATATAACTGGTATAATAAAATACCACAGAATTTTTTCTTTTATAGTTGTGGGTGTTTTCATCCCCGTCTCCTCAAAAAATATAAAATCAACTGTTTATTTATAAACTTATGCTGTTTCATGTCCAACAAGAGGAACCATCAATTTTTATGCATGGTAAGCAGGCAAGGGTCTCTTCCCCTGCATCTTTTTTAATACTTTTAACAGGAGAAAATCACAACATTTCTAAAATTTATTCCCTTGCACTAATTCACCGGTGAAAAAGGAAATATTGTATTTTTATGACAACAGTCATTTTAGCTAATATAGTAATATTTAAATATTCGAATTTTCTTATATTTAAACAATGAATGAAGTTAATGTTTTCAAAGCGCTATCTGACCCTACACGGCTAAAAATATTAGAATGTATAAGAAAAGGTGAAAGATGCATATGTGAAATCATTCCTTATACCAAAAAATCTCAACCCTGTGTATCTCAGCATTTGAAAGTAATGAAAAACGCAGGTATTATTGATGAGCGTAAAGATGGAACAAGAATTATGATAAAAGCTTCAAATCCCGAGATCTTTGATATAATTAAACAAGTTAAAAAAATGAAGTGAGTCTATGACACCGGTTGATATTTTTATTGCAGGTTTTCAAGCATTGATGGATTATCTTTCTGCACATGTTCTAACATGTCTTATACCCGCTTTTTTTATTGCTGGTGCTATCGCTGTTTTTGTTTCTAAACAATCTATTTTAAAATATTTTGGAGCACATACAAAAAAATATATATCCTATTCTGTTGCATCGGTTTCTGGTGCAATTCTTGCAGTATGTAGTTGCACTGTTCTACCGTTATTTGCAGGGATTTATAAACGTGGAGCAGGTATAGGTCCAGCATCTGCTTTTCTTTTTTCTGGTCCAGCAATAAATGTTCTTGCAATTGTTCTTACTGCACAGGTACTTGGATATGATATTGGTCTAGCAAGAGCAATTGCAGCTGTTATTATGGCTATTGTCATCGGATTATTAATGTCTATTATTTTTAGAAAAGAAGAATCAGAAAAAAAGAAAAATAATAACAATATGTTTACTGGAAATACAACTGATGAAAATAATAATCGCCCTATTTGGATTTCACTTTTGTTTTTTGTTTTACTGATTTTAATTTTAGTAATCGGTGCTGCAAGTACTGATTATATTCCTTTAATTCCAAAGATTCTAATGGTTAGTTTGTTCATTACTATTTTTTTAATTCTTCTAAAAAGTTTCTATGAAAAACAAGAACTTAAACAGTGGGGGCTTGCCACATGGGATCTTACAAAGAAAATCTTTCCGATTCTACTTATTGGTGTTTTTATCGTCGGTATTATTGGAGGTGTAGCTGCTTATTTAATCCCCGGTGCAGATCCTGTTAATGCAGTTGGAGTTGCTGTTGCACCATATATAGGTGGTAACGATATTTTTTCATGTTTCTTTGCATCTATAATTGGGGCTATTCTTTATATGCCTACATTACTTGAGGTTGCAATAGTTGGAGATTTGTTTGGTTATAGTGCAGGTATTATGGGCGGTGGTCCTGCATTAGCATTATTGCTTGCTGGTCCATCTTTGAGTCTACCTAATATGATTGTTATTACAAAGGTTATGGGTAAGAAAAAAGCACTTGTATATTTTGCTTTGGTAATTGTTATTGCTACACTTGTTGGTTTTACTTATGGTTTTATTGTTGGATAAAAAAATGGATGTGATATAAAGATGAAAATCGAGATACTTGGGACAGGTTGCCCAAAATGTAAGACAACTGAAAAAGTAGTTAAAAAAGTAGTAAAAGAAATTGGTAAAGATGTTGAGGTTGTAAAAGTAGAGGATATTCAGGAGATAGTAGATCGTGGTGTGATGATGACGCCAGCAGTTGTTGTCGATGGTGAAGTAAAAATCACAGGTCACGTTCCAACTGAGGATGAAATTAAAAAAATATTGAAATAAGGAGATGATAAAAATATGAGACTTTTAGAGGAATGGTTTCCAGAATTTGCTGAAGAATTTGATAAAATTGATAAGCTTTATAAAAAGAAACGTTTGATTGATGAAAAGACCTATCAGTTTATTTGTTTTGCAATGGCGATAAAAGGTCGTAGTGCACCATGTGTCCGTAAACATTTCAAAGGTGCTCTCAAAGCAGGTGCAACACTCAAAGAACTTGCATATATCATGGCTCTAGTATTTCGTGAAAGCGCAGGTAACGATGATTGTTGGGTACATGATGTGCTTACTGATTACAAAGAAATTATGAAAGATAATGTTCAATGTTGTCCAAAATAAGTTGGTTTAAATGAAAACTTTATGTATTGAATGGAAACATCTGGATATAGACAACGGTACCTGTCTTCGTTGTTCAAAAACGGGAAAAACAATTGATCAAGTTGTAAAAGAATTAAAAGATGAATTAAAATCTGAAGATGTTAAAATAGATTTTAAAGAAACAAAATTATCAGAAAATGAAATCAAAGAGTCAAATATTATTCTTATTAATGGTATAGCACTTGAACAAATTTTATCTAATGCAAAAATTGATGAGAATTACTGTGAGTCCTGTTCTTGTATAACTGGTTCTGATGCATATTGTAGAACTATTGAGTATCAAGGTAAAACCTATGAAGAAATACCTGAAGAATTAATTCGAAGAGCTGTTTTTAAAATATTGAATCTAAATGATGGAAAAGATAATTATGAATGAAGATAAATGTGATTGTAAATCAGAAGAAATATTTGTTTTTCCTTGTTCTGGTGGTTCAAATGTTGGTCAGATTGCAAATGAGGCAGGTAAAGATTTTAGCAGGTTGAAATGTGGAAAAATGTTTTGTCTAGCTGGTATAGGTGGACATGTTTCAGATATTATAGAATCAACTAAACTTGCAAAAAAGATTATTGTAATTGATGGATGCCAGGTGCATTGTGCTAAAAAAACTTTAGAGCATGCTGGTTTAAAACTAGATGTCCATGTAGTAGTTACTGATTTAGACATTATAAAAAATTATGATTTTATGATGGACAATAGTGAGATTGATAAAGTTATTGAAAAAATAAAGGAGGAATTAATTTGAAAAGAAAAATAGTATATCCATCAATAATATTTGTAATTTTATTGTTGCTTTTAAGTGGTTGTGTGAGTAATGATAAACCAGATGATAAATCAAATAATGGCTCTATTAATTCTAACTGGTTAGAAAATTATTCTCCAGTACATTCTATTGGTAACGATTCTGATGATTTTTGGATAGAATTTCCATCAAGTAGCGATCATTACAATGAATCTATTCAGCATTATAGTTGGGTAACTGATCATATTGATAATTATCCTGTTTTATTTGTTGTTCATAGAACTGGATGCTATGGTTGTAAAGAACAAGGCGATCTTGTTATGTCTCTTGCTGAAAAATATGGTGATTATGTTAAGTTTCATGATATAGATGCTGTATATGATGCACCTCAAAAAATTCAGGATATGTCTAGTGAGGCTTATTTATATGATCCAAATGGAGAACCTGGATATATTGCTCTCACAGGTCTTTTTAGCCTAATAGAAGATAATGGTGAAATCAAAATTGGTTGGCATAGCTGGGAGCTTGATGTAGATGATTCAGTTATGGAAACTTGGATTAAAGATGCAATTTATTATCATAATGAAAATAGTTAAAAGGTAAAGTTTATGAAAAAAATATGGGCTACTGTAATAGTTGTTTCAATCATTTTTTTGTTAGTTATAGCTTTATCGCCTTCTTTACTCGATAATGATCAACAAACCATTAAAAAAGCACCTGATTTTAAAGCAACAGATGAAAATAATGTAGAGTTTTCATTGAGTAACTATAGTGGTAATGTGACACTCATTCATATCACGGGTTTGGAGACTCCTCTTTGTATTGAATGTGAGGAGGAAATGATTGGTCAATTGGAAGAATTAGAAAAACTTTCAAAATCAGATCCTAGTGTTAAAATAATTACTATTAATATTCGTAAAAACCCTTATTCATCAACAGGTAAAAGTATAGCAGAGGATACCTATGGGATTAACATTAGTTGGAATTGGGTTGAAGATTTTGAACCTTATAAAATAGCAGGTCTCTATCAGGAATATTGGACTTATAACGGTGCTTTTTCTAATCCAACAATTATTTTAGTTGATACTAATCAGAGTATTGTTGGTGTTTATAATATTTATACACTTGGTAAAGGAAAAATTGATGGTATTCAAACCGCTGAATCATTAAATCAAGATATTGAAAAGATAAAATCTGGTGAATGGACGGATTTTAAAGGTGGAAATTATAATGAAGGTATTACTTTTATTGGCATTTTTGGACTTGGTATTTTAACTGCTTTGTCTCCTTGTTCTATTGCTCTTCTTATTGCTATGATTTCTTATGTTGGTTCACTTCAAAAACGAGGTGAAAAAGAAAATATGAAAAAATATTCTATTCAGGGTTTTTGGATTGGTATTGTTTTTACATTTGGTATGGCTTTTGTGTTTTTTATTTTTGGTTTACTTCTTTCATCGGTTGGAATATTTATTGAGATATCTTCGATGTTTTATTTGATTTCAGGTATAATTCTTATAATTCTTGGTATTAATGTTTTCAAACCTTTAAAAGAAATTATTCAGATAAAACGAGAAAACAAAAATAGTTCAAAGATTATGGATAAGGGAAAAAACGTTTTTTTGAATCTTAGTAAAAAATCTATCTATCTTGGAGCATTCTTTTTAGGGATACTTTTTTCAGTTGGTTGGGCGCCATGTGCAATGAGTTTGATGATGCCTGTATTTATTCTTACTCTTTCTCAAAAAATATCAATACTCATGGGTGGTTTGCTTTTGTTTGTTTTTGGTCTTGGACATGGAATACCAATTATTCCATTATGTGCAATTACTAGTAGTGCTCGTGGTAAACTTGGAAATAAATATGTTACAGCTGGTAAATGGATGCAGAGGATTTTTGGTTTAATAATAATTGTTATTGGTATAGTTATGGCTCTTCGTTTTTGGAATATTAATTTATGGTAAAAAATAAAGCTGTATTTTTATCTATTATCAACTAAAAATTGATTATAAAAATAATGAGAATTATACATAAAATTGAAAATAAATTTTTGAACACAGGATTTTTCTCAACAGCAGTAAACTTAGTTTTTTCACCGGTGAAACAGGGTTCAAATCCCTTCCCCTGCATCCTTATGCTTTCAACAGGAGTAGAAACATCA
>CAYYOO010000072.1:0-7275 GCA_964473335.1 uncultured Thermoplasmatales archaeon | reverse complement strand
CATAGGCTAAATCTTGAACATCTTTTGGTGTTTGAAATCTTACATACATTGCCATTTTTTTAGCCTCCTTTTTAAGCTTTCATCGATGTGTTAAGCTTAAATGTAAGGGAGTGAAATGTAGGTTTCATATAAAAATGTTTTTCAGATAAAAAATTTAGTTTTTTTATATTGGAATTCGTTCTACTTCTAACCCGTCAGCTGTTGGGTATTCTTCTATTATGAAGCATTCAAGTTCTTTATTATTTCTTGAAATTTCTCTTATAATTTCTACAGAGGTCTCTATTCTATTTTTTTCTTTGTTATGATAGATATAATTCCTTCCATATTTTTTTTGTATGTTTTTTACTAATTCTTTTTCTCCTGATTTAATCATAATTATTCCTTTTAGGATAGTTCCTTCCTCAGTCACTATTTCATATTTTTTTGATACATTTTTTGCACGTCTAAGAATCCGATTTTTAAGTTGAACCCCATCTTTAAATGAGGATGAACAATAATGAACACCAATTTCAATATCTTCATTTTTTAAAAAATTTAGAACATTATAAGCTGTTTTTTCACTATTTTTCACAGCACTTGAAATATCATCTTTAACACAATATTTCTTATGGTTTAATATCTCAGCGTTTGTTTCAGAGAACTCTAGTTCATTTAGGTTTATAAATCTTAAATTTTTTTCATCAGCCCATTTGATTAACTTGATTATTTGCCTATCCATATTTGGAATAATTGGTATTTCAATTGCTACATCAATACCTGTTTCTAAAGAGATATCTATTGATTTTTTGGTTTGTGATTTTTCCATATCATTCCATTCTTTAAAATTAGGATGAAAACGTATCTCATCTAGACCTACTTTTGTTAACTCCGGAATTTTCCTATAATTTTTTAAGCCAGATGTATAAAGATGAATGTGAAATTTTGAATTGAAAATTTCTTTAAAAAGTTCAATATACTCTTTTGTTCTTTTCCATACAATTAATGGATCGCCGCCAGTGATTCCAGCACCTTCTGCATCAATGTATTTTGATTCCAAAATAAGTTTTTCTGTGTCTTCTTCGTTTTCAAGCTCCCATTCATCAGCAAAAATCCTATCCTTATCCTGTTTTTCAATGCTCAATGGACAGTAAAAACAATTAGAGGGGCACAATCCAGTTACAAGTAAAACCATTTTTGAACCTTTTGCACACATCTTGCAAGCAGGAGAAAGTGGTTTTATGTATTTACTATCATTAAGCCAATTTGTTATTTTGTTCATCTTTTTATTCCAAGCCATCGCTAGTTATTTTAAAAGTAGCTTTCTTTCCTTCGGGTTCACTTCTGTGTTTCATTATATTTACGGTTCTTGAACCTATATCTTTTTTGTCAAATCTTATTGTTGTTTTTATCAGATGATCTGTCTCACGATGTATGAAAGGCTTAATCTCACCTGTTTTATCAGTATAAACCTGACCTACGACGATTACTGGAATGTTTTTTTCACGGGCAAACATTTGTAGGTTACCCATTTGCCTTAAAAAAGAACGCAATACTTTTTCTTTTTCATCTTCAAGCTCCATTCGATAATATAGATTGATCGTGTCAATAATTATAAGCCCAGGATTTTTTATTTTTTTTATATCCTCAATTAGTTTTTCTTGGGATTCAAATGAATTTGGTCTCAAAAAAAGCATGTTTTCTACAATTTCTTCATATTTGTCATTTGAAATTTGCTTTAATCTTTCAAAAGAAACGCCTTCACTGTCGATATATACAACCTTTTTATTCTTTGCACATTCTCTAGAGGCCTGCAGGCAAAAATTTGTTTTACCTGTTCCTGATTCACCATAGACCATGGTAATTATACCATATTCAATGCCTCCACCAAGAATTGTGTCTATAGGTTTACACCTAGTTTTAAGACGTTTCATAATTAGAAACCTTCAAAGATAGATACAATATAAATTTTTTCTATTTGTTTTTTATCTTTTCTTTTAGAATGCATACTTTGCACATTTTTTGAGAAGTGGGTTCCTTACATATTTTGCATTTGTTTAGATCTGCAGGCGGGTATTTTTTTAAAAGTAGATCTTTTATTTCTTCATAGCTGTTAAAGATACTGTGTCTTGAACCGGGATCATGATATTCTAGTTCATCGATTATATCTCTAAATTCACCTCGAAGAGCTTTTTTTGAGTAAGGACAATTTGCACTATAAAAATCAATTTCATTTAATATTGCGTACATTGCATTTTCTTTTTCAGGAATAGTTCTTAATGGAAGAATTCGAGGAACAAGACCCGGTTGAATTCTTTTATGTGGCCCTAGTCTTGCTAGTTTTTTAATATCTGCTTTTACAAAATTCATGAGAATCGATTGTGCCATATCATCAAGATTATGGCCGGTTACAAGTTTATCAACATTCAATTTTTTTGCAGTAGTATTTAAACAAAAACGACGGAAAACACCACAAAAACTGCATTCATTTAGTTCTTTATCAATTTCTGCAACTTCATCCATAGTTTTACCGATCAAATCATTGAAAGTGACAATGTGAAGATTTACACCTAGTTTTTCTGAAATCTTTTTTGCATATGATATGCTTTTATCTCTATATCCTTTTATTCCTTCATCTACAGTTATTGCAATTATCTCAACATCAGGTCTGATTGAAAAAATCTTATGTGTTATGTATAATGCTACAGCACTATCTTTTCCACCTGATACTGCAACAGCAATTTTTGTTTTTTTATTTATTTTACCCTGTTTTTTGATATCTTTTTTAACTCTTTTTTCAAAATACTGGATGAAATGATCTTTACATAGATGAGTACCATTATATCGAATAAAAGTGACTGCCGGTTTTTTACATTTACTGCAAATCTTAACCATGGTTAATCCCTATAAAATCAAAAATAATCTATATTGACCACACATGCAACGATTGGATGGTCAAGAGTGAAATTTGTTATTGTTTTGGGATGTAGTTCACCAAAATAACCAATTTTTTTTGCCTTATATAGAATTGATGCACATCTTCCTTTTACAAAAGCAGGGTGATCAAGGTTTTTTATATTATAATTTTTACCTATTTCTCTTAATACGCCATCAACAATTGATTTACATTCTGTAAAATTTGATTTAGCTGAGATTTCTACAAAACCAAGATGATTTTCATTCTCATAGCTTTTGTTTACAACTTTACCAATTTCAAATATTTTCTGAGGAAGAGAATGATGTCTGTTTTCTCTTAAAATCTTTAATAGGGAAGGTAAAATACTTACTCTTAAACTTGAATACTCTTTGCCAATAGGATTTTTGATTTCTGCTATATTTTTTTCTTTAAGACCTAGTTTTTTAAATTCATCGTTTTTATTTGATATTGTAAAAGTCGTAACCTCTGTAAAGCCTAATCCTATCAGCGTATTTCTTAAAACCTGCTTAAAATTGTTATCATCTAATGTCTTACCGAATGTAAGGCCTTTTGGAAGATTTGTTTCAAAATTATCGTATCCATATCCAATTGCTACGTCTTCAATGAGATCTATTTCATGTAAGATATCTGCTCTGTAAGAAGGTATTTCCACTTCGACTGCATCATTATTCATTTTTTTTACAGTATGACCCATTCTTTTTAGGGCTTTTTTGATTTCTGAAGCCTTAAATTCAGAACCCAGGATCTTGTTTGTATATTTTATTGATAATTTCTTTTTATAAGGATTAAAATTTGGAGTAATAGATTTTTTATTTGAATAAACAACTTCAGTTGAATATATTTCGCCTCCACGCTCAGATAGTGCAGAGGTAACAATATTCAACGCATATCTTATCACTTTTTCATCTGTTCCTGTGACATCTATAAATAAATCTTTAGTAAACGGTGTTACTTCCGTGAGACTACCATTGATTATTGGCGGATAAGATAAAACATTATTATTTTTATCTACTATCAATGGATGTTTATTAAAATCTTTTAAAAGATGAGCATAGTCAATTCCTTTTTCATGTTTTCTTAATATTTCACTCATAGTCATTGACTCGACTTTGTTTAAAGGTACAAACTGAACAGAATCAGGGTCAACTGCTTTGTATGTAAAAGGCGGCTCAACTGGTTCAAAATTATGAACTCCAATTGCAAGTTTCTTTCGGTTTCTACCAAGACCAAGATGAAGTTTTTCTTGAAGTTCCATTAAAGATGAGACAAGCTCCTCAGACATATCTACATTTTTAACTAGAGCTGTTACAACATAAGGCCTAACATTTTTAACAGAGTTTTCAACGTTAATTTTTATATCAGAGGTCTTAACTTTATAATCTTTAATCTCTGGCTTAATTTTATAAAAAGATCTAACAGCTCGTACTATTCCTTCGACTGACAATAGATCTGGTCTATCAGGAAAAAACTCGATACTAATCTCATCTTTATCAACACTGTCAATATCTCCTCCAATCATCGGCAGATTATTGACTAGTTCATCTTTTGGTATTTTTTTACCTAGTAGTTTTGTGAAATCATTATAATCAAATGTTACAACTGGCATAAGACTGTGAAATAGGTTTTTGATATATTTGATTTTGGTTAAAAAAACATCCCATTTATTAAGTAGTAGGGTTTATATTACATATTGAGAATAGTAAGACAAAATTATATTGCATAACAAATTGTAAATTACAGAGGTGATTATAATGGATGCAAGGCAGGATGAAGTAACAACACTACATGATTTATGTGTTGACAAAAAAAGTCTTTTAAAAAAAGTAGAAGAAGCAGCTGAAAAACGTCCTGTTGCAGTAATAATGCCTATGCTTTATAGAGAGATAAAAAGCCAGGCATTAACAGACATTAAAAAAGGTTTGAATAAATGTGATTATCTAAATGAGGTTATAATTCCTCTTGCTGCGAAAAATAAAAAAGAATTCAATGAAGTAAAACGGTTTTTTAAAAAAATGAAGGTACCCCATCTAGTGATGTGGTGTAATGGACCCAAAGTTGAAAAACTATTAACTGATCTTAAAAGAGAAGGGCTTAATCTATTAAAATACCAAGGAAAAGGTAGAGACGTATGGCTTGCAATGGGAGTTGCAAGTATTGATAACTATGCATTTGCCTTACATGATGCTGATGTCCTAAATTATGATGAAATGATTCCAACAAAATTATTATATCCTCTTATTGAACCGGAACTTGATTTTAAATTCAACAAAGGATACTATGCAAGGGTTAATTTAGAAAAAAGACTAATGTATGGAAGAGTTTTTAGGCTTTTTTTAAATCCACTTCTTAGAGCATTTGTTGATAACATTGGAAGAGAAACAGATTTTACACGTTTTTTAAGGTCTTTTAGATATCCAATATCTGGTGAGTTTGCATTAACTAGTGACCTCGGCCGAGATCTAGATTTGCCTGGTGATTGGGGTATTGAGATTGGTGTAATGGCTGAGATGTATAGAAATGTTACAGCAAAAAGTATATGTCAGACTGATCTAGGGTTTTATGATCATAAACACCAAAAGATTGGAAACAACACTAAAGGTCTTACAAAAATGACAGGTGACATACTTAAAACACTTTTGAGGGTTTTAATAGAAGAAGATAACATTCAGATCTCAAAAGAGGCTTTGATCACTTTAAGGGTTTTATATGTTAGACATGCCCGTGATGTTATAAGAAAATATCATGCTGATGCTCATTTTAATAATTTAAGATATGACCGGCATTTAGAAGAAAGTATTGTTGAAAAATTCAGCAGACAGATCTTGAATGCTGGTACAAGTTATATGAGAAAACCAGTGGGAACTCGTATTCCTGACTGGCTTAGAACAATTTCTGCTCGAAAAAAGATCCGTGAGCAGCTTTTAGAAGTAACAATAGAAGATAACAAATAAAAAAGGATGAGGAGAGAATATGAATCAGGATTGGAACAAAGGTCTTAGTTTAGATGAAGATATTATAGAAAAATGTAAAAGAATTGAACCTCTTGATATAGTAGTAGGTGTTTTATGTAAAGATGTAGAAGCAACTGTTCTAAATGTTTTAAATGTGATTAATGAAGGTCTTTACAGGTATTTTCCAGATTACAAAAAGGCAATTGTAATAAGTACTGCTGAATCAACTGATAAAACAAAAGAATCAGTAGAATTATTTCAACCATATTCTTCGATTGAAAAAATTGCAACAAAAGATATAATTTCAGAAGGAAAAGGCGCAGGTGTCATGACAATTTTTGAAATCGCCCATGAATGCAATGCAAAAATGGTTGTCCTAATGGATGGAGATCTATTAAGTATCAAACCAAGATGGCTGCCAATGATTGCAAACCCAATTGTTTATGGAAGAGCAGATCTTACAGTTCCTTACTATATTAGAGATAAAAACGATGGCGTTATAACAAACAATCTTGTATATCCTTTTACTAGAGCACTATATGGAATTGATATAAGACAGCCCATAGCAGGTGAATATGCTATATCAAAAAACTTGTATGAGCTACTTAGGAACCATCCTTTGTTTCCACCAGATTTTGGTATAGACATCTTTATTTTGACTGTAGCTGCAGCCGAACAAATGTATGTAAAAGAAGGTCTTTTTTCACTTAAGATACATGAATCAACAACTCACTATCTAGAACCAGAAAAGTTCTTAATTCCAATGTTTAGAAAGGTAACTGGTGAAATGTTTGAGCTAGCTAAATACTATGAAGAATACTGGAGCACTCATCCTACACCCTTTAAAACAAAATATTATCGTGAGTGTTTCAGTCAAAAACCAATACCTGTGAAAGTAAATGTTCCAGATATGAAAAAGAACTTTAAAGAGGAGTTTGAAACATCAAAAAACATTATGAAGCAATATCTACCTGAAAGCATCTTAAAGGAGCTTGAAAATATTGTGAACAATGGAGAAAATTTTGATTCTGAACTTTGGGTTGAAATAGTTTATAACTATGCTGCTTCCTGGAAAAATATGAGAACTGACTCAGACAAATATCTTTTACTTGATTCACTTAAAACACTATGGATTGGAAGGTTTGTAAGCTATGCAAATGAAGTTGAAGACATGGATATTAATGATGCTGAAATAGTAATACAAAAACAAGCAGAAATCTTTGAAGAAAAATTTGATTACTTGCGTTCAATCTATGAAGATCCAATTATGCCAACATAAAATCATTAACTGGTGAATCTTATGAAAATTTTATCTGTTGCTGACATTCATGGTGCTCAATATAGGCTTAATCTTATATTGAAAAACATAGAAAGATATTCTCCAGATCTAGTAGTTATATGTGGAGATAT
>CAYYOO010000071.1:0-7279 GCA_964473335.1 uncultured Thermoplasmatales archaeon | reverse complement strand
AGAGTGCACGGCTGAAGACCGTGATGCCGTGGGTTCAAGTCCCACCCTCGGCACTTTATAGTTTCTTATGTATTTGAAACGGTTTCTTGAGAGCGGATTGATTTATCTAAATCAAAAAAGGGCACAGTATTTTCTTTAGAGACAGTTACCTTATCCCCAGAAACTGTAATTATTCTAAAATCCCGATGATCTTTTGTATCACCTGTTTGAACATATAATGTTTCAAAGCATTCAATTGGTGCTTGTTGACCGTTTATATTTTGTCCATCATCGCTTCTTTTATAAATAACATTTGAATGTGTGTGACCTGTTAATACTAAATCAACTTCATATTGATCACATAGGTCCATAAATTCTTCTCTATTTTTGTAAATAGTACCAATATCCCATTTTTTTATTATATAGTCTCCAAGTTTATACCAAGCTCCATAATTAATAATTGGATGATGCATGAAAATTATTTTATTTAGACCGCTTCTGTCAATATGATCTCTTACTCCATCTAGCATATCTATTTTTTCATCAATCCATTCTATATCATCATCTTGAAGGCCACTGCTCCTTGGAGGATTTTCTATAATCTTATTAACAATTCCCCCTACATCCCAACCTGAATCCAATGAAAAAAACATTGTGTTATGTATCTTGAAATTATATCTATCTTTGCTATCGATATATTTATGATAATTTTTAAGTGTACCAATTAACAAACCTGTTCCAGCATAGCGATCATGGTTACCCGGGCAGCAGTATCTTTCCAGTTTATATCTATCAAGTATACTGTTAAATGACAAATAACTTAACATACCTGAGCCAATCATTTGACCATTTTCAGCAATGTCACCAGTTACAACCAAAAAATCAGGTTTTGGAATGAGATTTCTTATATTCTTAATGGTTTTAATAAAATTTATTTTTAATAAATCTGATCCTTTAAGATGCGGATCTGTAATATGAGCAAAACAAAATTCTCTATACATTTCAAAAGTACCACTGCAACCTGATTGCTCTCCACTATATGAACCAGTTATCACTCCCTTTTTTTCATCGAAAGAACCAGCCCATGTACAAGGTGAACACCACCTACCACCAGAGGAACTTTTTAAAATTTTAGTGAAAGTTATCGATTCTCCATTAATTGTTCCAGATATATCATATGTAGCAGAATAAGAACTATGTAATTCCTCAGAGCTACCAACTATCTCGTTACCTGTTTGTGTAAATGTATAAACACTATTACCTGATTCTCCCCAATCAGCATGCCAATTTCCAATCCATTTACCATCCATATTTAAATTGTACAACAAGATATTTTTTTCATTTGCATCTAGAGATTCATTTTTTATTTTTACTCCAAAAACTGATACTGTGATATTACAAAAAACCAGCAAAAATATAACAATCATTATTAGAAATAATTTCTCTTTGTTAATATTATCAATCCCCTTTTTTATCTTTTAAAAAGATAAATAATTTATTATATATATTAAACTATCCTTTACATATGTAATAAATTGACCTTATCTCATATCAATTTTTACCGACAATAACTCTTCTTAAATGAATTGCTTTTTTATGATAATAAACGGAAAAACATGTTGTTCTGATTTTACAACATACATATTCACATGCATTACTTCCTGCAAAGCTCTGTGCATATAAAATATAAATATAGAAAAAAATATTTTTATTGCGGGATGCACAGATGGAAAAAACCTTTGAAAATATTACAGGGTTACTTAGCAGTTTGAAAAATAAGAACATAAGATTTAACCTAACCCCTTGGAAAAACGAAGATACAACTATCACTACAACGACTGTAAATGTTACAAATGATACATTTGTTGATTTACATATGGAAGTTGCAAAAAAGGTAGATGCATTGATCGCTGAAATGGAAGGAAATGAAGAAACAGAGGATACATTAGTTGGAAAGGTTAGATCAACGTTAAAATTGGAATAAAACCTAAATAAGTAGCCAAAAAAACACCCTATTCAATTTAATAATTAAAAATAAATCTAAAAAATTTTATATACTTACAGCTGTTACAAAAAAAGAGGATGCCTTAAGGAGAAAGATTAACAATTCGGATGGGTTAATATTTAATCTTTAAAATTGGAAGGGATGTAGTCTGTATCTAAAAGAAGTAAGAATGGAAAATTTTAAATCATTTGGGAAAAAACTTACTGTTCCATTTTTTCCAGGTTTTACTGCAATAACTGGCCCAAATGGCTCAGGTAAGAGTAATATTGCTGATGCTATACTATTTGTATTAGGTCCTAAAAGTAGTAAAGTAATGCGTGCAGGACGTCTCACTGATCTTATCTTCAACGGCGGTAAGAAAAGAAAAAATCCAGCTAAAAACTGTAAGGTATCTCTTGTTTTTGACAATAAATCAAGAAAAATGCCAGTTGATGCAAGTGAAGTAGTATTAACCCGCATGATAAAAAGAGCACCCCTCAAGGACAATCCTGATAATTACTATAGCAAATTTTATGTGAACGGAAAAAGCGCAACTTTTTCAGATTTTGAAAAAATACTAACACATGCTAGAATGTCAGGTGATGGATATAACATTGTAAAACAAGGAGATATAACAAATCTAACTGAAATGGGTGGAGTGGATAGAAGAAGGATAATTGATAGTATAGCAGGTATAAGCGATTTTGATAATGATATTAAAAAAGCAGAAAAAGAACGAAGCGAAGTTGATGAAAATCTTGATAGAATAAAGATAATCTTAAATGAGATAGGAACTCAAATTAATCAACTAAAAAACGATAGAGACGAAGCATACAGATATAAAGAACTAAAAGAACATTTATATGAAAACAAAGCAAAGATTTCACTAAAGAAAAAACAGGACGTAGAAGCACAAATCTCTGAGATCAATAAACAAATAAGTTCATATGAAGATGAAAAAGAAAAACTAGATGAAAAATCAAAAGAACTTAAAAATAACTATTTAGAAGCGCAAAAAAAACTAGAAGAAACTGAAGAAAAGATTGCTGATGTAGGCGGAGAGGAAGTAAAAGAAATAAAAGAAAAAATTGAAAATATCAGAACTGAAGAAGTAAAAATCGAAGAAAGAATCAATTACTCAAATAATGAAATAAGAGAATTTCAAAATGAAGAAAATAGTCTAAAAGAAAATCTTGAATCATTTAAACTAGAACTTACTGAAAATAAAGATAAAAGAACAGAAATCAAAGAAAAAATAAAAGAAAAACAAGATATTTTATCAGAAAAAGAACAAGAACTAAAAGAAATAAAAGAAAATATTGCAAAATCTGATGATAAATCAATGGATCTAGCCCACGATCTATCGAAGATGCGTGAGGAATACAATGAAAAAAATACTGAGATACATGAACTTAAACTAAAAAGAAACAGGTTCACAGACAAAATAGAGAGTCTTGAAACCCAAATCGCTGAACTTGAAGAAACAAAAAAGACTTACGAGTTTGAAATAAAGGATATAAACTGGCAAATTGAAGAAGACAAAAAAGAAGATACAAGTAAAACTAAAAAAATACAAACACTTGAAAAACAATTATTTGATAAAAGAAAAAAGGAAACTGAAACTAATGAACAGCTAAAAGACATTGAAAACAACATTAGAAGACTTCAAAGAGAACAAACAAAACTTCAAGCAGAACTTGATGCCGCTGAATCAATACAAGGTAAATACAATAGAGCAGTTAATGAAGTTTTAAAAGCTAGGAACACAAAAAAACTTGATGGAGTCATCGGTACAATAGCTGAACTTGCTAAAGTCGATGAAAAATATCAAACAGCAGTTGAAATTGCTGCTGGCGGAAGAATGCAGTCAGTTGTAGTTAGAGACGATAAGACTGCATCTGATGCAATTAAATTTTTACAACAAAACAATCTAGGGAGAGCTACCTTTTTACCTTTGAATAAGATGATCTCAGGTAAACCACGAGGAAAACCCTTGATGGCAGTAAAAGATGATGCATCCCATGGTTTTGCAATTGATCTAGTAAATTTTGATGAAAGATACAGAGGTGCTTTCTGGCATGTCTTTAGAGACACAGTTGTTGTTGAAACATTAAAAGATGCAAGAAGACTAATGGGCGGAGTGAGATTAGTTGATCTGAAAGGAAGCCTAGTTGAATCAAGTGGTGCGATGATAGGGGGAAGTATTTCAAAAAATAAGCTATCGTTTAGTAAAATCGATAGAGGAAAACTTGAAGAGATTACTAATGAACTAAATAACTCGATAAACCATCAAGAAAAACTAATAGAAAATATTGAAAATATTCGTAAAGAAATTTCTGAAATTGAAGATAATCTATCAAAGATAAGAACTAAAGGTGAAAAAGAAGGAGAAATAAAGGGATTATCAGCTAGTAAAAAAGAATTTGATAAAAAAATTGAGATAGTTGCAAAGGAAATTGAAGAAAAAAGTAAAGAACTAAATTCATTAAAAGAAAAGAAAAATGAAGTTATCGAAAAAATATCTGAATATAAAAATAGACTTGAAGAGCTTGATGAAATAAAAGAAGAAAAAGGAAAACTTCTTTTAAAGGGTACAAAAAAAGAATTAGCGCAAAAATCTAGAACCCTAGAAGCCGAAGTTAACACTCTAAATGAAGAGATACTAAATCTAAAAAGTAATAAAGAAACATTTGACAAAAAAATCGAGTTACTAAATGAAAGAAAAAAAGAAATTGATGATAAGATCAAAAAACAAGAAAATGAAATATCTGAATATAAGAAAAACATTGAAGAACTAAAAATAAAAAGAGAAAAAGTAAGAGATGAACTAAACGCTCTTATGAAAGTAGAAGAAAAAATGACAGGTAAAATCAAGGGCCTATCAGAAAATAGGGACAAACTATACAAAGAAACCGTTAAAATAGAAAATGATCTTGATAAAATAAATACTAGAGTTGAATCATATTATGATCTTATATCAAGAGCTAAATACCGCCTTCCAACACTTGATTCAACAATAAAAGAGCTCGAACAAGAAATAAAACTATATAATGTTGATATCAAGGAAGATGCAAAACTTCCAAATGTTGAATCATTAAAGGATTCAGTTAGAACAATTGAGGAATCAATGCAGGAATTAGAACCAGTAAACATGCGTGCTCTTGAAGAATACGAGCATCAAAGTGAACGGAAAAACAAACTTGATGAAGACGTAAAGCACTTAAAAGACCAAAAAAAGAATCTTATAAAACTAGTTAAAAATATAACAAAGAAAAAAACCAGCAGATTTTTTGAAGTATATGATGCTATAAACAAAAACTTTAAAGACATATATGCTCAACTATCTGAAGGTGGAGAAGCTGAATTAAAGCTTGAAGATGATGAAAACATTTTTGATAGTGGCCTTACCATTAAAGCAAGACCTCGAGGTAAAAAAGTACTTCTTTTATCAGCTCTATCCGGTGGAGAAAAAAGTATAGCCTCCTTAGCTTTTATTTTTGCAATACAAAGATACGATCCAAGCCCGTTTTATGTACTTGATGAAGTAGATATGTTTCTTGATGGTGTGAATGCTGAAACAGTAAGCCGGATGGTAAAAACACGTGCTGAGGATTCTCAGTTTATTATGGTCTCACTAAGAAAAATTGCGTTAAAAGAGGCAAACCATGTATATGGAGTGACCATGCGTGATACAGGTATTTCAGATATGATAGGAAACCTTGATCCAAGTTCGGTAGGTCCAAAAGGGAAGATAAAAAGTGAAGGAGGAAAGATGATCAGTGCAGGTTAAAATTGATAACGAAGTGATTAACCATCTTCTTTTTCATAAATCCTTAATAGATGAAAAGGATGATGCACAAAGAATAAACTATTATGTGAACCTATTACAAAAAACAGACAGTAGAGATCATATCTCAATAGAAGACCCATTTGATAAATCAATTGCTCTAGCTTTTGAACTAGTAACAAACAATCATTTGGACCCCTGGGATATTGACCTAGTAAGTTTCAGTGCAATGTATCTAAAAAGAGCTAAAGAAGAAAAAATAGATCTAATTACTGCTGGTAGAATCATTCTACTTGCCTGGAGGGTTCTAAAACTTCAAAGTAAAAACCTTGTGACAAATATTGAAGACACTAAAGAAAGTTATGAACCACTTGAATGGGGCGATATCCCCCAAGAAATGTGGTTTAGTGAAGATGATTCATATTCATATACAAATCTAGTAATGAAAAGCCCTGAGCCGGCAATTGAAGAACCAATTAGAAGAAATGTAAAAAGAAAAGTTACATTAATTGAGTTACTAGATGCATTTGATACAGCTAAAAAGGAAGCTGAAGAAAGAGAGATACTTGAAAAACAAAGAAAAATTGAAAGTCAGAGAATTACAGAAAAAGCAAGGAAAAGAATGAAAGGAACAGCTCATGACGATCCACTTGAAAAAGATATAAAGGAAACATGGGACAAAATAAAAAACAAATCAAAAAAGACAATGCTTCTATCTGATCTATGCGAACAAAACAATAGAGATGAGACAATTAAGATCATAATATCTATTTTGTTTCTAGCTTATGACAATAAAATAACTGTTTATCAAAAGAAATTTCCATATGGAAATATTTATATTAAAAACAAAGGATATAGTTAAGATGAGGAAAAAATATGGGTGTTAAAGATAAACGCCTTGTAGAATCAGTTTTGTTTTCTGCAACTAAACCAGTAAGCATAAATGAAATAAAAGATACAATAGGTCTTAGTAGAAATAAAATCAAAAAAACAATCGAGGAATTAATTGATGATTATAATGTAAAAAGAAAAGATGAAACATCAATTAATGTTGTAAAAGCCGGAAATAAATACACAATGCAGGTAAAAAATAAATATATTGATAAATCCACAATGGTTGCAGATCCAGAGATAGATTCAAATCTTTTAAAGACCTTAACTCTTATTGCCTTTCATCAGCCTATAAAACAGTCAAACTTGAGAAGAATGATCGGCGAAAAAGCATATGATCACGTTGAAGAACTAAGCAATTTGAAACTTATATACCGACAAAAACACAGAAACACATTGATGCTTACTACAACTAAGAAATTTCCTGAGTATTTTGGAATTGATAGTACTAAACCTGAGGATATAAGAAATTTTTTAATGAAGAAAGTATCAGAAAAGGTAAACAAAAATAAGTAAAGCAACAATTTTTTAATATATTTTGATAACTTTTGTAAAGAAAGAGGGATAGAACTGTCAAATAATCCTTTTAAATAATTAAGAACAAAATAAGAGATTGAGTTGAACGGGGAAAGAAAAAA
>CAYYOO010000070.1:0-7313 GCA_964473335.1 uncultured Thermoplasmatales archaeon | reverse complement strand
TGCACTCTATCAAGTTTATGCAGATTTTTAAGTTTTTTAGGATCAATTACTTCTCTAATTATATCTGGGATTTTTTTAAGTTTCTCAATAGACGTATCATAGGTTACACCAAAACTAAAACTAATTCTTCTCTGCTTCATCTTTTTAAAGTTTCTAACATCCGAAGTTGTAAGTGTTTTATTAGCAAGGACTAATTCCTCACCCTGAAGAAGTTTTACACGTGTTGATTTCATGGTAATTTTAGTTACCGTTCCAGCGTAATCTCCAACTATTATAAAATCACCTATTTCAAAGGGTTTATCAAAATATATTGAAAACGCGCTGAAGAAATCAGATAGAACATTTTGAAGTGCAAAACCAATTACAATGCCAGATACTCCAAAACCAACTACTACACCAGAAAGATCAATTCCAGCAGCACCAAGTATAAAGAAAAAAGCAATAAGTACAATAACAGCATTAACAATGTTTCTAAGAACGATTAATATATGATCGCTCATCTTTTTCTTCTTTTCTTCTTTTTCCTTATACCAAGCAAATACAACATTAACTACACGAGTTATTGTAAAAGTAACAAGTAATATCTCTATAAATGAGATTATTACTGCAATAAGACCTCTATAATCAGCTAAATCTGAAAAATTCCAAAGGAAAAAATATAATCCGATTATTATTACTAGAAAATATATCGGTTTTTTAACATTCTTAAGGATTTCATCATCAAGTTTTGTTTCAGTTTTTTTTGCAAATCTCATAAAAACTTTTTCAAAAATAGTGTAAACAACCCAGCCAAGAATTACAAATGCTAATAGTATTGCAACTGATACTAAACCTTCAGCAACCCAATTAGGCCATTCTTGTGGAAGATAATTACCAATAAAATCATTTACTACGTCAAGGCTTGTTTCCATATTCATAATAACCGACCCCTAAAAAAAATGAGAGTATATAAATTTTAGTCTTAAATTCTGTCTTATTAATACATTAAAGTTTTATATTGGATTCAGATAAGCAAAATTGGGAGTATAAATATGACTATAGTTATTGATGGTTCAAATTTAACAGTTGAAAAATTAGTTAAAATTGCTAGATACAATGAAAAAGTAGAGCTTCACCCTAATGCACTTAAAAGAATAGAAAAATGCAGAAAAGTCCTTGAAGAAAAAATCAAAAAAAAAGAAATAATGTATGGAGTAAACACAGGTATTGGTGAATTCTCTGAAGTTGTTTTAAATGATGATCAAATAAAGGAATTCCAGAAATATCTAATCTATAATCACTCTGCTGGAATTGGTGATCCTGCACCAATTGAATATGTTCGTGGTGCAATGGCTGCTAGAATAAATGTTCATTCTCATGGCCAGAGTGCTTGCAGACCAGTTATAACTAAAACCCTTGTTGAAATGTTAAACAAAGGTGTTACTCCTTTTGTATGTCAAAAAGGATCAGTTGGTGCATGTGGTGATCTTGCTCCTATGTCTCAAATAGCATTAGTCCTTCTTGGTGAGGGAAAGGCCTACTACAAAGGAAAACTAATGCCTGGTAAAGAAGCAATGAAAAAAGCAGGTATTGAAATACCTGGTCTTAAAGCTAGAGACGGCCTAGCAATAATTAATGGATCAAATGTTCTAACTGCTATGAGTGCAATTTTTCTTTATGATGCTAATAATTTTTTAAAGCAAGCTGAAATTGCTGCTGCTATGAGCCTTGAAGCATTAAAAGCAAATATGGGGCCATATAGTCCTAAACTTCATAAAGCACGTGGTTTCAGTGGTGCAATTCGTAGTGCTAATTCAATTTTAAAACTAGTAAAAGGTGGAGACCTAAAAGAAGGGAAAATTAAGTGTAAAATTCAAGATGCATATTCCATGAGATCCACTCCTCAAGTGATTGGTTCAGCTCATGATGCATTGAAATATGCTAAAGAACAAGTTGAAATAGAACTAAACGGAGTATGTGATAATCCAGTGTTTTTCCCAGATGAGGATTTACAGATATCTGGTGCAAATTTTCAAGGAACACCAGTTAGTGTACCTATGGATATGGCAGGTTATGCAATAACTATAGTTTGTGTTATGAGTGAGCGTCGTATGAACAGGCTTAATAACCCTGCTTTAAGTGTTGGCCTTCCTGCTTTTCTTACTAAAGGAGCTGGTATGTTTTCTGGTTTGATGCTAAGTCAGTACACTGCGGATAGTCTAATTGTAGAACAACGAATATTATCAAATCCAGCAAGCATTCAATCGATTCCAGCTGCTGCAGATCAAGAGGATTTTGTAAGTATGGGGATGAACACTGCAATTAAAAACTTCCAGATACTTGAAAACGCATATGGAATCTTAGGTATAGAATTCATGGCAGCCAGCCAAGCTCTTGATTTTAGAGAATATAAGTTTGGTAAAGGTGTAACTAAAGCTAAAGAAGTTGTAAGAAAACATGTTGATTTTCTTGATATAGATAGACCTCTTTATCCAGATCATACTAAGATGAAAGAACTTGTAAAAGGCTGTGAAATTTTAGAAAATGTTGAAAAAGAAATTGGTAAATTAGATTAAAATTTATTTTTTCTTGTTTTTTATCATAGGTGAACTGATATCAGAGTTTTTTATTAGATCAATTGATTCTTTGTAACCTGCATCAGCGTGTCTAACTACACCCATACCTGGATCTGTTTTAAAAACACGTTTGATCCTTTCATCTGTATTTTTTGTTCCATCGCATACAACTACCATGCCTGCATGAGTCGACAGGCCAATTCCAACTCCGCCTCCGTTATGAATTTGAACGTTATCCGCACCAGCTGCACAATTTAGAAGTGCATTTAAAAGAGGCCAATCGGCAATAACATCACTACCATCCTTCATTCCTTCTGTTTCTCGATAGGGTGATGCTACACTACCTGAATCTAAGTGATCCCGTGTGATCGCAATAGGGCCAATTTCATCTTTTCTTATCATCTCATTTATCTTTAAAGCAAATCGTTCACGTTCTCCATATCCAAGCCAGCATACACGTGCAGGAAGGCCCTCCCATGGAAGGTGTTTTTCTGCTAAGTTAATCCAGTTAGAAAGAACCATGTTATCTGGAAACATCTCAAGTATTGCTTTATCTGTTTTTTTGATATCTTCAGGGTTTCCTGATAATGCAAGCCATCTAAAAGGACCACGTCCTACAGCTAGCATTGGCCGGACATAAGCTGGTACAAAACCAGGATAAGAAAAAGCATCTTTAAGTCCTGCTTTTTCTGCTTGACCACGTAGGTTGTTTCCGTAATCAAATACAATTGAACCCATCTTTTGAAAATCAAGCATTGCCTTGCAGTGTGCTTTCATGCTTTTAAAAGATAGATCAATGTATGCTTTAGAATCTTCTTTTCTTAGTTTAAATGCGTCTTTAAGAGTTTTACCATAGTATCCAGCTGGAACATATCCATTTAGTTCATCGTGAGCACTTGTTTGATCGGTTACTACATCTGGAGTGAAGCCGTCTTTTACTAGTTTTGGATGAATGTTAGCACAGTTTCCAAGAACTGCTATTGAATATGCTTGTTTTTTCTCCTTTTTTTCTTTAGCTAGGTTTAACGCTTCATCTATATCATACATTTTTTTATCGCAAAAACCTGCTTTTATTCTTCTATCTATACGTTTTTCATCACACTCTACAGCAATACATACTCCGCCAGCCATCTTTACTGATAGAGGTTGAGCACCACTCATGCCGCCAACTCCACCTGTTAAAACGATTTTACCTGATAGATCGCTATTAAAATGTTTTTTAGCAAGTGCCGCAAACGTTTCATATGTTCCTTGTATGATCCCTTGTGTTCCTATATAACACCATGAACCAGCTGTCATCTGACCATACATTATAAGACCGAGCTTATCAAGTTCATTGAATTTCTCCCAGTGGCTCCAATGTGGAACAATATTTGAATTAGCCATAAGAACTCTAGGTGAGTTTTCATATGTCTTAAAAACAGCTACGGGTTTACCTGATTGAACAATCATTGTTTCATCTGATTCAAGGTTTTTTAAAATATCAACAATTTTGTCATGACATTCCCAGTTTCTAGCAGCTTTTCCTGTACCGCCATAAATAATTAAATCCTCTGGAATTTCAGCGTTTTCAAGATTGTTTTCAAGCATCCTTAGAATTGCTTCTTGTCTCCAGCCTTTACATCTTAGTTTTTTCCCTGTTGTTGCTTTAAAAGTCTTCCCCATAGAAACCAATTTAGATGTATCTAAGAATTATACTTAAATCTTTTTTAAAAAAACATAATCAAAAGGGAAGGTAGGCTGGCCTCACTAGGAGGGGATGGGATGCACTCTAACAAAAAACTACCAGCCCGATTCCTTCCATTAATATCAAATGAGTAACAAGTATATATATATTTCGCTTAAAAAGGTTCATAAAAGGGAGATACTTACAACATTGTTCCCTCGAAGAATTATGGTCCCTAATCTTCTCTTTGTTTCGGCTACTGTTTCCTCAACATCAGATAAGACCATGTTCATATATTCATCATATCCCGATAGCTTTCCTTCTACAAGTCTACCATCTTTCAAGAGTAAAGATAGTTTCTGATTCATTGATTTTTCAAGTACGTCTAATGGTAATGCCATGGAGTAGGTGAATTGTATTCCCCTTTAAAAACTATTCCCTAACAATTTCTTTAAAAATGGTAACAATTATATGTATATTCCTAATTACCAGAAATGCTCTATATTTGGGGAGGAAAAAAATTATGTCCAATGGAAATATCGTTCATGTTGTTGGTACTGGTACAATAGGCGAACCATTAATTGGTCTTTTGTGTGATGCACAAGAAGACCTTGGAATCGATGAGGTAACTTTTTATAAACATAGCCCAAAACTTGTGGATAAACCAAAGGTCAAAGGCTTAATAAAAAGAGGTGCTAATCTATCTATAAGAGACAGTAAGAAAAAAGAATTTCAAGATCTTGGAATAGAACCTGTTTACGGCCATGAAGAAGCAATCAGAAGAGCAGATGTAGTAGTGGACTGTACACCTGGTGGAACAGGGCTTATGAACAAAGAGAAATACTACAAAAAATACATGGATAAAACAAAGGGTTTTTTAGCACAGGGCTCTGAGTTTGGCTTTGGAAAAATGTATGCAGTTGGAATAAATGATGAAGTAATTTCACCTAAAGATAAATTTATCCATATCGTCAGCTGTAACACCCATAACATTGCTGTTTTAATTAATACATTATCTATTGGAAAAAACAATAAAAACAATCTAAAAGAAGGAAGGTTTTTATGTATAAGAAGAGCAAATGATATCAGCCAGGTTGAAAAATTTCTTCCCGCTCCTGAAGTTGGTTCACATAAAGACAAAGAAATGGGCACTCATCATGCTGTTGATGTTTATCATCTCTATAAAACACTTGGTATAAATCTTAATGTTTTTTCCAGTGCATTAAAACTAAACACTCAGTATATGCACAGTATATGGTATGATCTCAAACTTAAGAATAAAACAAGTATATCAGAAGTTAAACAAAGCTTAATTGACAACCCCCGAGTTGCTGTAACAAACAAAAAAGCCGCTAACCTGGTGTTCAGCTTTGGTCGAGAGCATGGTCATTTCGGTAGAATCCTAAATCAAACTGTAGCGGTGTTACCTACAATTCATGTATTAAACGATAATGAAGTCATTGGTTTTTGTTTCACACCTCAGGATGGAAACTCAATTCTTAGTAGCATTACAGCTGTGGAACGATTTTTGTATCCTGATACTTTCAAAGAAAAAGTAAAATGTCTTGGTGCATTTTTACTTCAGGAAGTTTAATGTTAAAATGTCAGATGAATATAAAGTAATCAGAGATCCTATTCATGGGGATATAAAACTAGAAGGTTTATTTTTAGATTTAATTGAAGCACCAGAGATCCAACGACTCCATAACATCAAACAACTTGGTTTTGCTCATCTTGTCTTTCCTGGTGCTCATCATACCCGTCTTGAGCACTCACTTGGAACCTATTACATGGCTAGTAAAGCAGCAGATGCACTAAAGATGGAAAAAGAAGAAAAAGAAATTATATCTTGTGCTGGCTTTCTACATGACATAGGTCACGGGCCATTTTCTCATACTCTTGAATCACTTTTGCGTGAATCCTTAAATGTTGACCATGTTGATTTAACTGAAAAATTAATTATTGGTGAACACGCTATTTTTGATGAAAATGAAAAAGATGTCTTAGACCAACTCACTGTCTTTGATGTTTTACATAAGCATGGAATTGACAATCAGTATGTTGCAGATATTATAAAAGGTAAAAATAAGGAAAAAAACTATCTTAATCATCTGCTTGAAAGTAGTGTCGACATAGATCAACTGGATTACCTTATTCGCGATGCTTATTATACAGGTGTTGCCTATGGAATCATCGACATTGAACGTTTTCTTCAGACATTATGTGTGTTTGATAATAAATTGATGGTTAGAAAAAAAGGCGTAAGCGTTGTTGAAAATGTACTTATGGCTAGAAGCCTCATGTATTCATCAGTATATTATCATAAAACAGTACGTATCGCTGAACTAATGCTTTCTAAAGCTATTGATCTTTTTGAAGATGATGATCCCTTTGAATTTTTTAAGATGACCGATGGTGAACTTATTAGTGAACTTAAAAAAATCGGAGGATATCAGTTTGAAATAGCTAGTCGCCTAAAATACAGGTCTTTATTTAAACAATCTTATTACGCATCAAAAAAAGACCTTGACGAATCCGAAATCGAAATAGTTAAAAAAATGGATGAGCCTGATTTTAGAAGACAAAAGGAAAGATTACTTGAAGAAAAACTAAACATTCCTCACGGCCATGTCATAATAGATGTTCCATATACTGAATTACATCTTTCTGAACCAAGGATCGATAAAACAGAAATACCTGTCCTTGATTTTGATGGAGTAAAAAAACTTAAAGATTTTACTCCTATGAGTAAAGCCATAAGATCAAGGATTATTCCTGATTGGATGCTAATGATTATAGTTGATGAAAAATATAGAGATACTGTAAAAGAAAGAGCTTCAAAAATCCTTTTTAGTTAAAAATTTTGTAATTAGGAGAGAATGGGGAAGATTTGAAGGTGGTGAGGAGAGATTTTTAATAAAAAAAAACTCTGAATGAAATCTCCCCCATTCACATGAAATATATATGTAAAGTCAGTATATAAATGTTATTATTTAATTTTAACAAGGATTAATCGGGAAAAAAATATTTATCTTTTTCTAAGTATAAATTATATGATTTTTTTATTTTTAAAATTTTAAAAAAATAAAATA
>CAYYOO010000069.1:0-7346 GCA_964473335.1 uncultured Thermoplasmatales archaeon | reverse complement strand
ACCCTCATCTAAAACCATATGTATTTTGGCGACACATATGAGTTTTTCAAACAATGAGGGTGGCGAGTAAAATAATGTATTTGATAGTTTAATATTCTTTTCCAACGTTTTTTTGACAACGTAAAATTGCCAACGCTTTATTTTACAGAACCTTCAAACAAAAACTTTATATAGAAGAGCTCGTTTACAACTTTTTACTTTAAGATAAAAATTATGGGAGGAAACGAAAAATATGATGAATAGTCAACAGCCAATAATAGTACTAAAAGAAGGTACAAAAAGAGAAAAAGGTAAAGGCGCACAAAGTAACAACATAATGGCAGCAAGAGCAATATCAGATGCAGTAAAATCAACACTTGGTCCAAAAGGTATGGACAAGATGCTTGTTGATGGAATGGGCGATGTAGTTGTAACAAATGATGGTGCAACAATTTTAAAAGAAATAGATGTCGAACATCCAGCTGCAAAAATGATAGTTGAAGTAGCTAAAAGCCAAGATGAAGAGTGCGGAGATGGAACCACAAGTGCAGTAGTACTTACTGGTGAACTCTTAAAATACGCAGGAGAACTACTCGATCAAAATATACATCCAACAGTTATATGTGGTGGATATAAACTCGCAGCTGAAAAAGCAAAAGACATTCTAAATAAAAATGGACTTACAATAAAAGCAGGAGACAAAAAAACACTAAAGAGTATTGCAATGACCTCAATGGCAAGTAAAGGTGCTAGCGCAGAAAAAGAAATTCTCGCTGATGTTGTTGTTGACGCAGTAACTAGAGTTGCAGAAAAAACTGGTAAAAAAACAACAGTAGACCTTGATAACATCCAAATCCAGAAGAAACAAGGTGGCGGAATTGGTAACACTGAAATTATAACTGGTTTAATACTAGATAAAGAACGAGTACATGAAGGAATGCCAAAGGACATTAAAAATGCAAAAATAGCACTAGTAAATGCAGCACTTGAAGTCAAAAAAACAGAAGTAGATGCAAGAATCCAAATAAATGATCCAACTCAACTTCAAGCATTCTTAGACGAAGAAGAAGGAATGCTCAAAAAAATGGTACAAAGAATCAAGAAAAGCGGTGCAAATGTTGTAATATGTCAGAAAGGAATTGATGATATCGCACAACACTTCCTTGCTAAAGAAGGAATCTTTGCAGTTAGACGTGCTAAGAAATCAGACATGGAAAAACTAGCAAAAGCAACTGGTGCAAAAGTAGTTGCAAACCTAGAAGGCCTTACTAAATCTGATCTAGGAAGGGCAGGAAACGTCGAAGAAAGAAAAATCGGCGAAGATAAAATGACATTTGTTACAGACTGCGAGAACCCAAAAGCAGTATCAATCCTTATCCGTGGAACAACCGATCACGTTATAGACGAATTAGAACGCGCACTTCATGATGCATTATCTGTTGTAAGAGTGGCTCTTGAAGATGGAAAAATGACACCAGGCGGAGGAGCAATGGCAATTGCAATATCAATGGGTCTAAGAGATTATGCACCAACAGTTGGTGGACGTGAACAGATGGCAATTGAAGCATTTGCAAATGCAGTAGAAATTGTACCAAAGACACTCTCTGAAAACGCAGGACTTGATCCAATTGACATGATGCTAAACATTAGAAACTCACATAAGAAAGGAAAGAAAAACACTGGTATCAACGTACATCTAGGAAAAGTAGACGACATGATTAAAAACAATGTTGTAGAACCACTCAGAGTAAGCATGCAAGAAATTGAAGCATCAAGCGAAGCAGCTACAATGATTCTAAGAATCGATGATGTCATCGCAAGTAAAGGCGGTGGCGACGGCGGCGGAGCCCCAGGCGGACCAGGTGGAATGCCTCCAGGAATGGGCGGAATGCCACCAGGAATGATGTAATAAAATAATTACATCAATTTCTTCTTTTTTTTATACAATAAAAACATTGGAAGGTGAGGCATGAAAAACAAAGAAACTAAAGAAAAAACGGATGAAAATACCAACAAAAAGAAGGAATCCAAATCAGAAGTTGAAAAACTTAAAAAAGAAATCGATGAGTTAAAAAATCAACTTAAAGAAAAAAATGAAAAACTACTTAGAAACCTAGCTGACCTTCAAAACTATCAAAAAAGGATGCAAAAAGAAATAACATCAATAAGAGAAGATACAAAAAAGAAATATCTAAATGAAATTATTGATTTGTATGAACTTTTAAACAAAGCATATGAGGATAACAACCCAAAAAAGGGTCTACAACTTTTATTAAAAAATATTGAGAATTTCTTTGAAAAAGAAAAAATCAAATGTATTGATTGTAAGGGTAAGAATTTTGATCATAATTATCATCATGCAATCACAAC
This sequence comes from uncultured Thermoplasmatales archaeon, assembly GCA_964473335.1. Lineage (GTDB taxonomy): Archaea > Thermoplasmatota > E2 > DHVEG-1 > DHVEG-1 > CAYZTD01. Next base: position 4,997 of record CAYYOO010000069.1, on the reverse strand, counting down.
TGTAGAAAAAAAGGATTGCAATGATGAAACAATTGTTGAGGAGGTTAAAAAAGGATATATGATTGGTGATAACATCCTTAGACCTGCTCAGGTGATCGTTGTAAAAAATGAGGAAAAAAATGAGAATTAATGAGGTGAAATATATATGGCAAAAATAATTGGAATTGATTTAGGGACAACAAACTCTGAAGTTGCTGTAATGGAAGCAGGAAAACCAACTATTATAAAAAGTGCTGAAGGACAAAACTATTTTCCTTCAATCGTTGCTTTTACTAAAGAAGGAGAAAGGTTAGTTGGTGAACCAGCAAAAAGACAAGCCGTTACTAACACAGAAGGAACCGTCCATAGAATTAAACGTAAAATGGGAACTGGTGAAAAAATAAATATTCGCGGAAAAAAATATTCTCCAGAGCAAATTAGTGCATTCATACTTCAAAAAATAAAAAAAGATGCTGAAGAATTCTTAAGTGAAAAAGTTAGCCAAGCAGTTATCACAGTTCCAGCATATTTTGACGATGATCAAAGACAGGCAACTAAAGATGCAGGTAAAATTGCAGGCCTAGATGTTAAAAGAATTATCAATGAACCGACTGCAGCTAGCCTAGCTTATGGTCTTGATAAAAAAGGAGATCATAAGATAGCTGTGTATGATTTTGGCGGAGGTACATTTGATATTACACTAATGGAAGTAGGTGAAGGAGTATTTGAAGTTCTATCTACAAATGGTGATACAGAGTTAGGAGGTTCAGATATGGATCAGGCTCTTGTAGATTTTCTCGCTGATGACTTTAAAAAAGAACATAATGTTGATCTAAGAAAAGATCCTAAATCTCTACAAAGACTGTTAGAGGCATCCGAAAAAGCCAAAATGGAACTATCATCCACAAAACAGACTGAGATAAACTTGCCTTATATCACAGTAATTGATAATAAACCAAGGCATCTTGAAAAGAAACTCACGAGAGCTAAGTTCGAAGAAATAATAAGTAAAATTGTTGATAAGACTGAAAAACCATGCAACCAAGCTTTAAAAGATGCAAAATTAAAGCCATCAGATATTGATCATATCGTACTTGTTGGAGGTACTACTAGAATTCCATATGTTAAAAACAAAGTAGAAAAAATATTTGGAAAACCTCCAAAGCGTGATGTCGATCCTATGGAATGTGTTGCAATTGGTGCAGCGATACAAGCAGGAGTTCTCTCTGGAGATATAGATAAAGATATAGTTCTTTTAGATGTAACACCTCTGACTCTAAGTATTGAAACCCTTGGCGGTGTTGCAACTCCTTTGATTGATAGAAACACAACCGTTCCAACTAAGAAAAGTAAGGTCTTTAGTACTGCAGCTGATAACCAGACAAGTGTTGAGATAAATGTACTCCAGGGTGAAAGACCAATGGCGGCAGATAATAAAAGCCTTGGAAGATTTCATCTTGATGGAATTCCACCCGCACCTAGGGGTATTCCACAAATCGAGGTAACATTTGATATTGATGCTGATGGTATATTAAATGTTAAAGCTAAGGACAAAGGCACCGGTAAAGAGCAATCTATTAGAATAACTGGTTCAACAAAACTATCGGATTCTGAAATTGACAAAATGAAAAAAGAGGCTGAAGAGCACGCTGAAGAAGACAAAAAACGTAAAGAAAAAATCGAAGTTAGAAACAACGGCGATTCATTGGTACATACCGCTCAAAAAACTCTTGATGAACTAAAAGACAAAATTTCAGATGAAAATAAAAAGAAAGTTGAAGATAAAATAAAGGATTTAAGAAAAGCATTATCTGGTGACAACATGGAAGAAATCAAAGAAAAAACTGATGAATTATCAAAAGTACTCCAAGAGGTAGGTTCATCTATATACCAACAAGCAGCTCAACAACAGCAAGCAGGTCAAAATCAATCGCAAGGTAAAGAAGAATCATGGTCAGGTCATCCTGAAGATGATAAAACAATCAATGCAGATTACGAAGTAAAAAAAGATAAAGATAAAAAAGAAGAAAAATAAAAACTATTTACTTTTCTTTTTTATGATTTGATTTTACAACAAAAACAGAACATGGTGCATTTTCAACAACTTCCTTTGAAACACTTTTTTCCATTACCTTATCAAGTCCTTTAGTTCGTTCATGATGAGCCATAATAATTAAGTCATTATCTTTTGAATATCTGATAATCTCCTCTGATGGTTTACCTGAGATAATTTCTGTTTCAATTTTAATTCCAAAAGGTTCAGCAATTTTTTTGAATTCATCTAAAAATTTTTTTGTTTCTTTTTTTAGTTTTTCTTCAAGAACAACTGAAGACATAAAATGCTGGGTATCGTTAATTGTTATTATTTTTGTTTCAATACCAAGGATCTTTGCTAGGTAAATTCCTTTTTCAACTGCTTTTTTTGAATCCTCTGTGTTATCTACAGGAATAATAATCCTTTTTATATCTTTCATTGACATAATGTACTAATTGATATATTTATTTTGTAGTTAAATATTGCTTTTAGTTTTTGTAACAAATGTTACTTTTTACAGCATTTTTTTTAAAATAATTTATTTTGTTAATCTTGATAGATATCTGCATTATAACATGATTTTTGTTACAATTAAAGCGTAATAGAAAGATTTAAGTTTCAATAATTTATAATAATTATGGTCTGGGGGTAGGTAAAAATCCATTATAAAGGGCCTTATCGGAGCTAAAAGTTCCATGATGATAAGGTGACATACTGGTAATTCATATTACCATCCAGACCAAACTACTTTTTTAGAATATTTAAAATGTTTTTTTCGTAAATAATTGTAATCACTATTGCTATAGCTACTATAATTATACCAATTAAGGCTTTATTTGCAATCTCTAATTTAACACCATTATAATAAGGATTATAAGCAGTTCTTTTCAGATATATTCCAAAATATGAATTTTAACTTATATTATATAGATTTTGTTAGGTAGTTTGTAATTTTATGTATTAAATTGTCACAAAATATTTTAATGATGTAGTATTTAACATATGGAATTAATCAGGTGTAATAAATAAATATGAAATTAAAACCCTATGATTGGCAAAAACGATTGTTACATATTTATAGAGGCGAAGGTGTGGTCAAAGCGTTTGCTGGAACCGGTAAAACATATGCAACGATTCTACTTATCAAAGATAAAAAATATGAAAAAGTAATTGTAGGAGTTCCTACAAGAAAACTTAAGAATCAATGGCAAGAAGAACTAAAGAAATTTAACGTTAAAAACGCAATGGTTGAAACATTTCATATTCTTTCAAAAGAAAGATCTAAAGGTATAACGTGTGATCTATTAGTTGTTGATGAGTGCCATAGAAGTACAAGTCCTGTTTTTAAAAAGATTTATGATAATATATCATGCAAGCATGTTATAGGACTTTCAGCAACACCAAATAAGAAATCTCTTGACTACTGTGGAAATATAATTATTGATGTTCCCTTAAAAGATGCTAAAGTTAGTGATTTTACTGTATATTTTCATTCAATTGATCTAAACTATGAAGAAGAAGAAAAATATGAAGAATATTCAGATGCAATAAGAAGATATATTGGTAGAATGAGAAACTCTCCTGACGGCGATAAATACAATTTTAGAGAGCAACTTGACTCAATGATATTTAGGAGAAGATCTATTGTTTATAACGCTGAAGAACGAATTCCAAAAGCAGTTAATCTTTTAAAGAAAAATGAAGACAAGACTGTTCTTGTGATATGTAAAAGAATTGAGCAAGCTAATACAATTTCAAAGATAACAGGTTATCCTGTATACCATAGTGAAAATACTGATGAAAACGCTTTAAATGATTTTCAAGAAGATAGTATATCCGCTCTTATTTCAGTTGGGATGCTTTCTGAAGGATATGATAAGAGAAATATAAACTGTTTGATTATTGTTTCAACTGCAATAACTGAAGCATATCATATTCAAAGTATTGGTAGGGCTGTTAGACTTCCTGATGATGCAGAAATCCATATAATTCTTGCAAGTAATACAACAGATGAAAAACTATTACAGTTTAGAAATATGTATGATTATAAGATAGTTGGAAGGTTTTCACCAACTGCATTAAAACCAAAGAACCCATGGAAAGAACAGTTTTACCTTGGTGAAGAATACTTTATTGACTTACAGGGTAGAATATACAAAAAGAAGGATGAGGGAAAAGAGTATTTTAAACAAAATCCCATAAGTTCTACGCTACAGCGTTTTTTTAATTATAGAACCGGTATGTTTAGAATAACTAAGGATGGAGTAGTTATTGCAAAAAGTGGAGGGAAAATAAAATCACTTGGAATTTTATCTGAACCTCTTGAAAAGATTAAACCATTAAATGTTAAACCAAAATTAGATTATGAATAATTTTTTTAAGTTTTAAAAAAACCAAGTATGAGAATTATAATTGACACTATAATCAAAGGTAAAAAAATAAATCCGAATATCATTGTTTCAAATCCAACTAAAAATGATGCAATCATCGACAATATTACGATGAAGATTAACCAGATTTTGAAAATTTTATTCATCTAATTTTCCCCTAATTAAAAACAAATATAATTGTTTTTGGTTTTTAATAAGTCTATTGTTAATCCAATTTTTTAACTTAAAAACCCCAAAATAACGTCAATAAACGAGATATATTTCGCAAATATTAAATAATGATGAGTGACATATATATTTATATAGATTGAAAAAAAGGGGGTAAAGAAAATGAGGAAGATAATTTTAGCAGCCTTTGTTGCTGCATTAATGATGCTAGTCCCTATCACCTCATCTGTTCAAACAAATAATATATCAAACAATTTTAGTGTGGCTGAAGAAGATGAGAGTTATGAATTACCAAATTTCTATATAACTGAACAAGAAAATAATATATTAGAGAATTTTGTTGAAAATAATTTTGAAGGGGAAGATAAAACTGAAGCAGAAAAAATATTAGACGAAGTTATAAAAAACGATTATGAAGTAGATAT
>CAYYOO010000068.1:0-7437 GCA_964473335.1 uncultured Thermoplasmatales archaeon | reverse complement strand
AAATAGTCGAAAGCTTTATAAATAATTGAATACTTCTTACAAGAGTAAAAAAACAAAGGTATTAACAGGGAGGAAAAGAAATGGCAGAAAAAGAAGTCAACCCAGATGAAAACGTGATATATGTTGGAAACAAACCACCAATGAGCTATGTACTTGCAGTTGTAACTCAATTCAATGGTGGATCTGACGAAGTAATAATAAAAGCACGTGGCCGTGCCATAAGCCGCGCTGTAGATACTGCCGAGATTACAAGGAACAGATTTGTACAAGATGCAAAAATAAAAGACATTGTAATCGGCACAGAGAGTATCACAAACGAAGAAGGAAGAAATTCCAACGTATCATCAATAGAAATTTCTTTGACAACAAAAGGTAAGTAAAAATCAGTAATTGAAAAAAATCAACAATTACTATAATACTATTTTCTTTAAGAGTTATGGTAGTTGTAAATTTATTTTATTTTTTATATAGTTTCTAAACAATTATAATAGGCATATATTTTTTTAAAAATGAGAAATAATTTAAACCCAAAAATCATATTCATTTTTACCGGTTGATAAGGGATGGCTAATTATATTATTATAACTGGTGGTGTTGTTTCTGGACTTGGAAAGGGAATAACTACTGCTTCGATTGGAAAGATACTTCAGCTACATGGATACAATGTTACAGCAATGAAAATAGACCCATATATGAACTTTGACGCAGGAACATTAAGACCAACTGAACACGGCGAAGTATGGGTCACCGAAGACGGCGGAGAGATCGATCAAGACCTCGGACATTATGAAAGATTTTTAAATATTAACATTCCAAAATATCATAATATTACTACAGGCCAGGTCTACAGCGCAGTAATAGAAAAAGAAAGAAAAGGAAAATATCTTGGTAAAACCGTTCAACCAATTCCACATGTCACAAATGAAATAAAAAGAAGGATCAGAAGGCCTGCAGAAGAAAAAAAATGGGACTTTGTTCTAGTCGAAATAGGGGGCACAGTTGGAGACTATGAAAATGTACTCTTTTTAGAAGCAGTGCGTCAGATGAAACTAGAAGGAGACAAAGTAATTTTTGTACATGTAACTTACGTTCCAGTACTTGATGCGCTTGGTGAAGCAAAGACAAAACCCACACAACACTCAGTAAAACTCCTACGCGAAATAGGTATTCAACCAAATTTTATTGTAACTAGATCTGATGATCCTTTAGATCACGTACGACGAGAAAAAATCGCTCTATTTTGTAATATACATGAAGACGATGTAATAAGTGATTCTGATGTTGATAATGTATATGCAGTAAGCCTACTTTTTGAAAGGCAAAACTTCTGTGAAAAGATCCTTAAAAAATTAAGACTTAGAAAATCACATAAAGATATCGAAGGTTGGGAAAAGTTCTTAAAAAAGATACGTAGGCTTAAAAAATCTGTAAAAATAGGAATTGTTGGTAAATACTTTGATATTGGTACAAGCCAGCTTAGCGATTCATATGTTAGTGTCATTGAAGCAGTTAAACATGCTTCCTGGAATAATAACTTAAAACCAGAATTTCATTGGATCGACTCAAAAAAATATGAAAAAGACCCGCGAAAACTTTCCGAATTAAATAAACTAGATGCAATCATTGTCCCAGGTGGTTTTGGTAAATCTGGAATTGATGGAAAAATCGATACAATTCGCTATGCACGTGAAAATAAGATACCTTATCTTGGTTTATGCCTAGGTATGCAGCTAGCAGTTGTTGAATATGCTAGAAACGTATGTGGTATTAAAGATGCAAATACCGTTGAAGTAGATAAAAAAGCAAAGCATCCTGTTATTGATTTTATTCCTGAGCAGGTTGAAATCATTCAGGAATCTAGATACGGTGCAACAATGAGACTTGGTGCATGGCCTGCGGTTCTAAAAAAAGGCACAAAGATCCATAAACTATATGGTGAAACAAAAGTTTCAGAAAGACACAGACACAGATATGAAGTTAATCCTGAGTATGTTAAACGACTTGAAAACTGTGGAATTGTTTTTTCAGGGAGAAGCCCAGATGGTGTTTTAATGGAGTTTATGGAACTAAAGAAGCATCCTTATTTTGTTGCAACACAAGCGCATCCTGAATTTAAATCACGTCCTTTGGATCCTGCACCTTTATTTGATGGGCTGGTAAAAGCTGCTAAAATTAGGCACAAATAAAAACGAATGCTACTATGAATGCACAAAATGTGGATATGATACAATCCCCTCCCTTACCTCCAACCACACAACATACAGGGAGAAATTGGTAAAAAAATTATTTTTTATTTTTCTTTTTAGGTGGAAGAGGTGGTTTTTTAATTTGAAGTCGTAGTTGGCACTTCAAGCATCTCTGTGCTTCTTTTTTTGCATCTTCTTCACAGAGGCATTCTTCAACTTGCTTGAAACCTGGAACTCTATCACATACTGGTATTTTTGTAATCTCTCTTCTTTTTCTATCAGCAAATCCTTCTTCACGACCGATATATGGATCTGCCTCGTCATCCGGGTACAATTGTTGATCGATTTCTCCATCACCGCCTAGATATTTATCAATTGATTTAGCTGCAAGTCTTCCGCCTTGCACTGCCCATATTACAGTTTGCGGACCTGTAACAAGGTCACCCCCTGCAAAAACACCTTTTTTTGATGTAACTTTGCTTTCATCTTCAGCAATAACTCTGCCTCTCTTGTTTAAATCAACACCAAATCCTTCAGCATCACAACTCAGACCTATTCCAAATATAAGCCGGTCTAGTTCTAAAATAAACTCTGATCCTTCAATAGGAACAGGTCGTCTTCTTCCGCTTTCATCAGGTTTACCTAGCTCCATTTTAATGCATTCGACTTTCAGTTTATCTTTATCTTTGATAATTCTTGTTGGATTTGTAAGAATTAGTATTTCTACTCCTTCATCAATTGCATCTTCAATTTCATGAGTGTATGCTGGCATTTCTTTTTTGGTTCTTCTATATATGATTTTTACTGATTTAGCTCCCTTTCTTAGTGATGATCTAGCAATATCAACTGCGACATTTCCACCACCAACAACACCAACATCTCCTTTCAAATCTACATCTTCAGAAAAATTAATATTTCTAAGAGTCTCAATTCCATCAAGAACCCTAGGATCGTCTTCACCTTCAATTCCCATAGACCATCCTTTTGGTGCACCCATTGCCAAGTATACTGAATCAAATCCTTTTTTGAATAATTCATCAGTTGACTTGATTTTTGTATTACATTTTATTTTTACACCTATGTTTTTTATTTCTTTTATTTCACTTTCAAGTACCTTCGGCGGAAGCCTGTAATCAGGTATTCCTGCTTTTAGCATGCCGCCTGGTTTATCTAGCATTTCAAAAACTGTTACATCATGGCCTTTTAGTCTTAAAAACCATGCAGCTGTAAGACCCGAGGGTCCAGCGCCAACTATTGCAACCTTTTTACCAGTTGATTTAGCGATTTTTAGTTTTTCTTTCCAGGATCCATTGTCTCTTTCAGCGACAAATCGTTTTAGTTCTCTAATTGAAATTGGTTTATTTATTTCAGTTCTAGAGCATTCATCTTCACATGGGTGATTACAGACTAGGCCTAGTGAATATGGAAATGGAAATTTTGATCTGATGACTGCTAGTGAATCTTCGTATCTACCTTCAGCGATATATCTAACATATCTTGGAATGTCAGTATGAGCAGGGCACCCTGCTTTACATGGAATTAGTTTTTCTTCTCTAGTTTTTTCTATATCCTCTTCTTTTCCTTTATCAGTGAGTGCTCCAGAGGGACATACTTCAACACAAGCTCTACAGAATTTACAACCAGAATCCTTTAACTCTGAATCTCTTGTTGTTCCAACAAAAGTCTCTATTCCTCTATTTATAAGACCAATTGCGCCAACACCTCGAACCTCTTGACACATTCTAACGCATCTTCCACATAAGATACATTTATCTAAGTCGCGAGTGAAAAGTGGATCCTCTGAATAGATCGGAAGGTTACTTTCTTTAGGAGTGTAGTTTTTTAATATTTCGTTTACACCAACATACTCTATTACCTTTTTAAGATCTGAAGACGGCGGTACGTCCTTTGGATAGTTTGATAAAATCAGCCAGATAAGGTTTTTTCTTAGGTTCTTTAGTTCTATAGTATTAGTTTTTACAACCATTCCATCTGAAACTTTTGTAGTGCAAGCAGTCGGAAACCCTTTCATTTTTTCTATTTCAACAATACACAGTCTACATGCAGCAATTGGTTTTAGGTTTGGATGATAGCAAAGATTTGGAATGTATATTTTATTCTCTGTTGCTGCCTCAAGAACGGTTTTTCCTTCTTCTGCTTTTATTTCTTTATCATCAATAGTTAATTTGATCATTCTATCGCCATAAATTTACATGCATTTATACAGGATTTACATTTGATGCATTTATCCTTGTCAATTTCTGCAGTTTTTCCTTTTTCCCACTTTATTGCATCCACAGGACATGCTTTAAAACACATCCCACATTTCACACATTTCTCTTCATTTACTTCAAACTTTATTAGATTAGTACAAACCGCTGCCGGGCAGTGCTTATCTTTGATATGAGATTCATATTCATCAGAATAATATTTCATAGTTGTAAGAACAGGATTAGGGGCAGTATTTCCTAGACCACACAAAGCTGTTTTTTTAATTGTATCGCTCATTTCATCAAGAAATTTTAAATGATTTTTTGTTCCCTTTCCTTCAGTGATTGTTTCAAGTACTTCATACATTCTTTTCAATCCAATTCTACATGGAACACATTTACCGCAGGATTCAGCAACAGTGAAACTCAAAAAGTATCGTGCGACATCAACCATACATGTCTTTTGATCCATTACAACCATTCCACCAGAACCCATGATAGCTCCAGTTTCATTAATTGATTCATAATCAATTGGTGTATCAAACATATCTCCAGGTATACATCCACCTGAGGGGCCACCTAACTGTACTGCCTTTATTGGGATTTTTTTATCAAGAACGCCTCCGCCAGGCCCGTTTAATATTTCTCCAATCTTTGTACCCATCGGAACCTCAACTAGGCCTGTGTTTTTTATTTTACCCGCTAGTGCAAAAACCTTCGTTCCTTTGGATTTTTTGTATCCAATATTTGAAAACCAATCTGCTCCTTTCAAAATAATATGTCTTACATTTGCAAATGTTTCAACATTATTGATGTTAGTTGGTTTTTCAAATAGGCCTTTTTGTGCTGGAAACGGAGGTCTAGGATTGGGCATGCCTCTTCTTCCTTCAATTGAGGCCATTAGAGCAGTTTCTTCACCACAGACAAAAGCACCTGCTCCTTCTTTAATTAGCATATCAAAATCAAAACCAGAATTTAGAATATTTTTACCAAGATATCCTTTTTTTCTTGCTTCTTTCATGGCTAGATTAAGTCTTTTAACTGCAAGTGGATACTCAGCCCTACAATAAATATAGCCCTGTGTTGCACCAATAGCATATGCACCAATTACCATGCCTTCAATTACTGCGTGAGGATCACCTTCAAGAATGCTTCTATCCATAAAAGCACCGGGATCGCCTTCATCAGCATTACAGACAATGTATTTTTCATCTGCTTCTGAATCATGAGCAAACTGCCATTTTAGCCCAGTTGGAAAACCAGCTCCACCACGGCCGCGTAAACCTGATTCTTTCATCTCAGTAATTACTTTTTCTGGACCCATTTCAAATGCTTTTTTTAAAGCATTATAACCTTTTGTTTTAATATATTCGGAAATATCTTCAGGATCTATTTCACCGCAGTTTTTTAGAACGATTCTTTCTTGGTTTTCAAAAAAAGTTTTGTAATCTTTACCGGCAAGAAGTTTTTCTACAGGTTTTTTTCCTTTTAAATGACTTTTAACAATTTCTTTTACATCTTCAGGTTTTACAAACTCATAAGTTGTTCTATCTGAATCAATTATCACATCAACAAGTACATCTCTAAATAGCCCTCTATCGCCAACTCTAATTAATTTAAAATCAAGGTTTTCTTTTTTGATTTCTTTTTCAAAGTTATCTGCAACCTTTTCTGCTCCAGCAGATACACCACTAGTTCCCACACATACTAGAACTTTGTTCATTTATTTCTCCTCCTTTCTATATTTTTCTAGCATTTCATCCATCATCTGAATTGTGCAGTTTCCATAGAAATCATCATCGACTTGAACTACTGGCGCCATCCCGCAGCACCCTAAGCATGCTACTCTTTCTAGTGAAAAAACACCGTCTTTTGTTGTTTCTCCGTCATTAATGTCCAATGTTCTTGATAGATAATCAAGTATTTCTTTTCCACCCATCACATGACAAGCTGTTCCCTGACATACGCGGATTGTGTGTTTTCCGCGAGGAGCTAGATAGAATTGAGCGTAAAAAGTTAGAACGCCGTATATTTCCACTGGAAAAATATTAAGTTCTTTAGAAATTAAATCAACTGCTTCTTCAGGGACATATCCATATTCTTTTTGCACATCCTGAAGTAGCGGTATCAAAGCACTCTTTTTTTTACCATGTTTATCGATAAGCTTTTTTGTTTTAGAAAGATCAACAGACATTTTAAATTCCTTCTATAAATTACAATGTTTAAGATAGTAAGACTCGCTTAACCGTTATCTTGAAATGTTTATAAAAGTTTACTATCAAGTAGTAAGGTGTTCAATTGAACTGTATATTTGTATCAGATCTGCATGGAAACATAAAAAAATACGAAAAATTGTTTGAAATAATAAAAAAAGAAAGGCCTAAAGCCGTCTTTTTTGGCGGAGATCTCCTGCCTCATGGTTATTCTTTAAAAGAGGGGGTTAGTTTTTTTCTTGATAAATATTTATTTTCAAAGATCAAAAGAATGAATGAAAAAAATGAAAATAAAATTCGTTTTTTTGTAATAATGGGAAATGATGATGCAAGATCTTTTGAGAAATATTTTTTAGATGCTGATAAAAAAAATATTATTGAGTATGTTAATCTAAAAACAGTAGAATTTGATGGATTATATGTTACAGGATATTCATATGTTCCACCAACTCCTTTTCAACTAAAGGACTGGGAGAAATATGATGTATCGCGTTTTGTTGATGTTGGTACTGTTTCACCTGAGAAAGGAAAAAGAACAGTTGAAGTTAATAAAGATGAAATCAAGTATTCAACAATTGCTGAAGATCTAGATAAATTAGTTAAGAATTCACCACCTGAAAAGACAATTTATCTTTTTCATTCACCACCTTATGATACTGCTCTTGATAGAGCAGATGTTGACGGTAAAAAAGTAGATCACGCACCAATGGACATTCATGTTGGAAGTATAGCAATAAAGCGTTTTATAGAAAATTATACTCCTTTTTTAACACTTCACGGTCATATCCATGAAACAGTATCTTTGACAGGTAAGTGGATTGAAAAAAA
>CAYYOO010000067.1:0-7491 GCA_964473335.1 uncultured Thermoplasmatales archaeon | reverse complement strand
GGATCTCAAAGTTGATTGGGATGAAGCCTAGCTGAAATAATATTGTCCCAAAGCCACTATAACCAAAACCTTTATATACTGGATTGTAATGTATGTTAAATTGTAATGATTGCAATCTAAAAATCATTACATTGTTGGTGAGCATTTGGATAAGCACGTAAAAATATTAAAAGAAAACAATCTCAAAGTAACTCCTCAAAGGATAAAAATATTAAAATATCTAGATTCTCACCGAACCCATCCCACCGCAGATGAGATATATTCATCACTGAAAGAAAGTATCCCATCCCTTTCAAAAACCACCGTCTACAACTCTTTGGATACGCTCAAAGACCATGGGCTTATCCAAACCCTTTCCATCTGCGGATCAGAACATAGATATGATTTCAATCGTGAAATGCATCATCATTTCCTGTGTACAAAATGCGGGAAAATATACGATATAGATTTCAAATGTCCAAATATAAAAGAAATTAGAGCAGAAATAGAATCCTCTGGTCATCATATAGACGAAGTTCATGGATATTTCAAAGGAATATGCAAAAATTGTATAAAAAAGGAAAAAAATGAATAGAAAAGCACTACACAAAATTTCATACGGGCTTTACGTCGTAAGTTCTAGAGATAAAAATAGATATAACGGTCAAATAGCAAATGCAATATTTCAAGTTACAGCAGATCCACAAACAGTAGCTTTAAGTATTAACAAACAAAACTACACACATGAATGTATAAGAAAAAGTAAAAAACTAACAATATCGGTTTTATCTGAAGAAACACCAATGAAATTCATAGGTACATTTGGTTTCAAATGTGGACGAGATATTAATAAATTTGAAGGAGTTAAATATAAAATTGGTAAAACAAAAACTCCGATTGTAACTGACTATAGTATAGCCTATATCGAGATAAAAATTAAAGATCAGGTTGATGTAGGAACCCATACAATTTTTATTGGAGAAGTTATAGATGCTGATATTTTATCTGACAAGTCTCCAATGACTTATGAATATTACCATAAAGTTAAAGGCGGTTACTCACCAAAAACCGCACCAACATATTATAAAGAAATGGATAAACCAAAAAAAATTGAAAAAAAGGAGGAAAAAAAGATGGACAAATATGTATGTGACGTATGTGGATATGTTTATAACCCCGAAAAAGGCGACCCAGATAATGGAATAAAACCAGGAACAGCTTTTGAAGATTTACCAGATGATTGGACCTGTCCAGTATGCGGAGCGCCAAAATCAGAATTCACAAAAGAGGAATGATCAGGTTTGAAAAAAGTAGAGATTAAAAAAGATATATACTGGGTTGGTGGAATAGACTGGGATATTAGAAACTTCCATGGATATTCAACAGGCCGCGGTACAACATATAATGCATACTTAATAATAGATGAAAAAATCACGCTAATTGATACAGTCAAGCATTACATGTTTGATGAGATGATTAATAGAATAAAAGAAATAATTGATCCAGAAAAAATAGATTATATAATTTCAAACCATGTAGAAATGGATCACTCTGGTTCACTTCCAAAGATAAAAAAGATAGCAAAAAACGCTAAAATAATAACTTCAACGAGAGGAGAAAAAGGACTAAACAAACATTACAAAGAACACATGAACTACAAAGTTGTAAAATCTGGTGAAACACTAAATATTGGAAAAAGAACGCTAAATTTTGTTCATATTCCAATGGTACACTGGCCTGATTCAATGGTAACTTACAGTCCAAATGATAAAATCCTTTTTCCTAATGATGCATTCGGCCAGCATATAGCAAGTTCAGAAAGATTTGATACTCAAATCGACTGGGGAATATTACATGAGGAAGCTGCAAAATACTATGCAAATATTGTAATGCCCTATGGTAATCAAGTAAAAAAAGCACTAGAAGCAGTAAAAGACCTAGATATTGAAATCATTGCACCAAGCCATGGAATAATATGGAAAGAAAAAATACCAAAGATACTCAAAGAATACAAAAAATGGGCTAACTATGAAACAGAAAAAAAAGCACTTATTATATATGATTCTATGTGGCACTCAACTGAAAAATTAGCATATAAACTATCAGAAGGAATAGAAGAAAAAGGATTGCCAACAACAATTAGAAACCTTAATACTTGTCATATATCAGATATTATAACAGATGTATTAACATCAAAATTAATCTGTCTTGGTTCACCAACCTTAAATAATGGAATGATGCCAAAAATGGGCGAATTTTTAACCTATCTTAAGGGTCTTAGGGCAAAAAACAGAGTAGGTTTTGTTTTTGGATCATATGGTTGGGGTGGCCAAGCCCTATCTGAAATAAGAAAAATGATAGACAACTTATCCTGGGATTTTTATAAAGATAACTACAATGTTAATTATGTCCCAGATGAAAAACATCTTAACGAAATAAAAGAAATTGGACAAAATTTAGGAGAATATATTAAAAATGAGGGAGGAAAAAATAATGGAAGACGAAATGAAAATGCCATTAATTGGCGATAAATTCCCAAAGCTAGAGGTACAAACATCAGAAGGTAAAATGAAACTGCCAGATGCGTTCAAAGGAAAATGGTTTATATTGTTTAGTCATCCTGGTGATTTTACACCAGTATGTACAACAGAGTTTTATGCTTTCCAGAAACGCTATAAAGAATTTAAAAAGCTAAATACTGAATTAATTGGTTTTAGCGTAGATCAGGTTCACAGTCATATAAAATGGGCTGAATGGATAGAAGACAACTTAAAAGAAAAAATCGAGTTTCCAATAATAGCTGATACCGGAAAAGTAGCTAACTTGCTTGGTCTCATCCATCCAAATAAAGGTACAAATACAGTAAGAGCAGTATTTATGGTAGATCCAAAGGGCATAATCAGAGCAATATTATATTACCCACAAGAACTAGGAAGAAATATGGATGAGTTCATCCGAATGATAAAAGGATTCCAGGTAGCAGATAAAAATGGTGTAGCAATTCCAGCTAACTGGCCAGAAAATGAACTTGTAAAAGATGAAGTAATAATACCACCTGCATCTGATACAAAAACAGCAAAAAAAAGAATGAAAGAATATGATTGTTATGACTGGTGGTTCTGTCATAAAAAACTATGATATAATGGGAGTAATGACAATTTATGATAAACAAAAAAGTTGAAAAAGCAATCAATAAACAGATAAATGCAGAGATGTGGTCAGGATACTTGTATCTATCAATGTCATCCTATTTTCAATCGATATCCTTACCAGGTTTTGCAAACTGGATGTGGATACAAGCACGAGAAGAAATGAGTCATGCAATGAGACTATATCAACATGTAATAGAACGCGGTGGAAGAGTAAAATTTGAAGCAATCGATAAAGTTCCAACAGAGTGGAAGTCACCAGAACATGTATTTGAAGAAACATACAAACACGAACAAAAAGTAACAAAGATGATAGAAAATCTAGTAGATATTGCTGAAAAAGAAAAAGATAGAGCATCATATAATATGCTTCAGTGGTTTATAGATGAACAAGTAGAAGAAGAAGACTCAGCTGATGAACTTTTGCAAAAACTAAAACTCATTGGAAAAAATGGAAACGGGATTTTTATGATAGATAAAGAACTATCTCAGAGAAGATTTAATCCGCCACAAGACTTAGAAATGTATAACCCCGGGGGAAACTAATTCCTCTAAATTTTATTTAATAAAGTTGGAATAATTATGATAGGAACGCCTACAATTGAAATGTATGAAAAAATAATTGAAGCAATACCCTTAGATGTATCAGTCCTTGATAAAGATGATAAGGTTCTAGGATGGAATAATCACGAAAATAGAATTTTTAAAAGACCAAAAAGTGCACTAGGAAATGATGTTAGAAACTGCCACCCTAAAAAGAGCCTATCTAAAGTCGAGCAAATCCTTGATGAAATGAAAGAAGGAAAAAGAGACTCTGCGACATTCTACATTGATCTACCAATAGGAAAAAACAAAGAAAAAAACAAGGTTTTGATTCAATATTTTGCAATTAGAGGGAAAAATGGAGAATACGAGGGTTGCCTGGAGGCATCACAAAATATTACCCCACATCAAGAAATAAAGGGCCAAAAAAGATTGTTAGATTGAAGGAATTATTATGAAGCTTGACCATTATGATTTAGATAAACTCTTACTTACTGCAATGAAAAGTGAAATTGAGAGTAAAGATTTGTATATGAAACTAGCTGAAAGAACTGAAAATGGACTTTTAAAAGACAAACTCAGGTTCCTTGCTGATGAAGAAGAAAAACACAGAATGTTCATTGAAGATATTTACAAAAACCATTATCCAAATCAAAAAATCGAAATGCCTAATAAATCACCAGTACCACTACCCGGAGTTGATTTAAAAGAAGAAACTCCCTTAAGTAAACTAATAAAACAAGCAATGGACGCTGAAAAAGCAGCTAGTGAATTCTATAAATCTCTTGCAAAAAGATTTGAAGATCAAACAAAAATGCATAACACTCTTATGTATTTTGCAGACATGGAAATAGGACATTTTAAGATCTTAGAAAACGAAAAAGAAAGTATGGAAAGATATGAGGAAAGTGATGTTTACTGGCCTATGACACATGTTGGGCCATAAAAATAGATTTATTTGGAGGAAAAATATGAAAAGTATAAAAGGAACACAAACAGAAAAAAATCTACTTGCAGCATTTGCTGGCGAGTCACAGGCTAGAATGAGATATAACTATTTTGCAAGTAAAGCAAAAAAAGAAGGATACGAACAAATCGCAGCAATATTTATGGAAACAGCTGAAAACGAAAAAGAACATGCTAAGGTCTTTTTCAAACACCTGGAAGGTGGAATGACAGAGATAAAAGCTAGTTATCCCGCTGGAAAAATAGGAACCACAGAAGAAAATCTTCTAGCGGCTGCAGAAGGTGAAAAAGAAGAATGGGGTGAACTATACCCAAATTTTGCAAAAACAGCTGAAGAAGAAGGATTTTTAAAAGTAGCTGAAAGCTTCAAAGAGATTGCTGAAGTAGAATCATACCACGAAAGACGCTATAGAAAACTACTTGAAAATGTCAAAAAGAATCGTGTTTTCAAAAAAGATAAAGTTGTAAAATGGAAATGCAGAAACTGCGGATATGTTCATGAGGGAACTGAAGCACCTGATGTGTGCCCTGCATGTAAACATCCTCAGAGCTATTATGAGATATGGGCTGAACCATATTAAAAAAATAAATAAAAAATACTCAAAAGATATTAAATTGTTCCTTTTGGGTATTTTAATTATCTCTATTTTAAAGAGATATAAATTAGTGGGGGAATAATGAGTAAGGAAAAAATAAGTTATCAAATTCCAGTTGGGCCTATTCATCCAGCATTAAAAGAACCTGTTCAATTCAATTTTGTAATTGAAGGAGAAAAAATTGTTGATGTGGATGTTGAACTAGGCCATGTGCATAGATCTGTAGAGTGGGCAGCAACAAAAAGAAATCCAATTCAGATTCTTTATCTAGCTGAGAGGGTCTGTGGGATTTGTTCATATTGTCATCCTATGGCATTTACTCTTGCTACAGAAAGAGCAGCAGATATAGATGTTCCAGTTCGCGCTCAATATATTAGAGTTGTTCATCAGGAACTTGAAAGGATTTGTTCACATATTTTATGGGCTGGAGTTGCAGCTCACGAAATAGGTTTTGATACAGTACTATTTTTAACATGGAACATCCGCGAAGCAGCACTTGATTTAACTGAGTATTTAACAGGAAACCGTATAACTAAGGGAATTACCATGATTGGTGGTGTAAGGCGGGATATAACCGAAGACATGCATAAATACATCAATAAAAAATTAGATATTGTTTTAAAAAATTTTGAAAAACTAAGAAAAATCTTTCTTGAAGATAAAACCTTTAAAATTCGTTCTCAAGACTGTGGAATTTTAACAAAAAAAGATGCAGAAAAATTATGTGCAGTAGGACCCACTGCTCGAGCAAGTGGAGTTAAAAAAGACGTTAGAATTGATCAACCATATTTTTCTTTTGGTGATTTTGATATAAAATATATGACACCTGATATTATCACTGGTGAAATAAATGGAGATGTTTATGATAGAATAATTGTAAGACTTTTAGAAGTCAAACAATCAATTGAATTAATTCTTGAAGCAATAAAAAATATGCCTGAAGGTGAAAGTGTCTTTGAACCAAAAATTGCGAAACTTTTGAATATTCTCAAAAAAGTAGAAGGCGAAGGCATAGGAAGAATGGAAGCACCCCGTGGTGAAGTGTTTCATTATGTTAAATATGTAGGAGAAGAATCACCTTATACATGGAAAATAAGAGCTCCAACTTATTCAAATATTATGCCTTGGGTTCCAATGTTGAAAGGTGAACAAATAGCTGATATTCCGATAGTTGCAGCAAGTACTGATCCATGTATGAGCTGTACTAATCGTGTAGGAATAGTTAAAGATGGTAAAAAAAACTATTTGAATTCTGAAGAGCTACATAAATTAAGTATAGAAAAAACAAAAAAATTATTAGAAAATTAGGGAGGAATAAAAATGGCAAAATTAAGAGAGATATATAAATGTGAAATATGTGGAAATATAGTTGAAGTACTTCATGGTGGAGAAGGTGCACTTGTCTGCTGTGGAGAAGAAATGAAAAAAATGGAAGAAAAAACTGAGGATTCAAGCACAGAAAAACATGTTCCATATGTTGAAAAAACTGATGAAGGAGTTCTAGTAAAAATAGGTGAAAACGAAGATCATCCAATGACAGATAAACACTACATCGAGTGGATTCAAGCTATAGCAGATGGTAAATCATATAGAAAGTTTTTAAAACCAGGTGATAAACCACAGGCCAAGTTTGAAATCAAAGGAGATAAAATTACAGCTCGTGAATACTGTAATATTCATGGGCTATGGAAAAACTAATTTTATCTCTTTTATTTGGAGCATAGATAGATGGATATATTAAATATAAGAAATTTGAATCTAAACATTAACGGAAAAAAAATTCTAAATGATGTGAATTGTGATATTTGGAAAGGACATGTCCATGCAATAGTAGGGCCTAATGGTGCAGGTAAATCAACTCTTGCATCGGCTATAATGGGTCTAGAAGGATATAGAGATATTTCTGGTGAGATTTATTTTGAAGGAAAAAAACTTAACGACATGACAATTGATGAAAGAGCTCGTTTGGGTATGTCATTTGGATGGCAAGAACCAGCTAGATATGAGGGCCTATCGATTCGTGATTTTATACTATCCTCCTTAAAAGACAAAGATGAAAAAATAGCAAAAGATGTTTTAAAAAAAGTAGGTCTTGAACCTAAAGATTATCTTGATCGAGCTGTTGATACGACATTATCTGGCGGAGAGAGGAAAAAAGTGGAGCTAGCAAGCATCCTTGCAATGGATCCAGATCTTATAATGCTTGATGAACCAGATAGTGGAATAGATGTAGGAACCCTTGAAAAGATGTTTGAAGT
>CAYYOO010000066.1:0-7500 GCA_964473335.1 uncultured Thermoplasmatales archaeon | reverse complement strand
TGGGCGAAAAGAGATTTGAACTCTTGACCTCCCGGTTATCAGCCGGGTGCTCCATCCAAGCTAAGCTACTCGCCCAAAGATTGCAAGCAGGTATACTGCTTTTCATATAAAAATTGTATCAATAAATTTTTTAACTATTTTTCTAAAAACAAAATATTAATAGATGGCTTAATATTTCTAAAAATACAATGGATACCGATAAAACAATCAAAGAACTATCACAAAGTGAAAAAAAAGTATTAATCACACTTAAAAAACTTAAAGGAAAAGCAACACCAAAAGAAATCTTAGATAAAGGTGATTTTGACCAAGAAGTAGAGATAATGAATGCCTCTTCATGGCTTCAATCCAAAAAACTATTGAAAATAAAAGATAGCATAAAAACAGTTTTTTCTCTTAAAAAAGAAGGAAAAGAATTTTTAAAAATAGGGCTTCCTGAAAAAAGAGCACTCAAAAAAATTAATGAAAATGGTGGAAGTCTACCTATGAGTAAACTTTCTTCAGTTCTAAAAAAAGATGAGTTGCCTGTTGCAATTGGTTGGTTAAAAAGAAAGAATTGGGCTGATATCAAAAAAGAAAAAGACACTCTTTTAGTAATTACTAATGAAGGGAAAAAAGCACTAAATAAAGAGACAAAAGATGAAAAGATTTTAAAAGAAATTAGTAAAAACGAGGAACTGGAAATAGACAAAAAAGAAATAAAAGATCTTTTATCTAGAAAGAACGTGATAAATGAAAAAGAGAGCATAACTAGTATTATTTATCTAACAAAAGATGGAGAAAAAATTCTTGAAAAAGGAATTGATGTAAAAGAGGAAATCTCTCAGATTACTTCTAAAGTCATTAAGAACGCTGAATGGAAAAGTAAAGAAATTAGACCATATAATATCTTTTCTTTTGCTCCAAAAAAATATGGTGGAAAATTCCATCCACTTGTAAATTTAATATCAAATATTAGAACCATTTTTCTTGAGATGGGTTTTAAAGAAATTGAGGGAAATTACATTGAATCAAGCTTTTGGAATATGGATGTATTATTTATCCCTCAGGATCATCCAGCTCGTGAAATGCAAGATACATTATATATGAAAAAACCTGCTGAAATAAAAATTGAAGATAAAGAACTTATAGATAAAATCAAAAAAATTCATGAGGACGGAGGGTCAACAGGTTCAGATGGATGGGGATATAAATTTTCAAATAAAGAATGCAAAAAACCTCTTTTAAGGACACATACTACAGTCAATACTATAAGATATCTATATGAGAACCCAAAGCCACCTTCTAAGGTTTTTTCAATCGGAAAGGTTTTTAGAAAAGAAAATATTGATTCAACACATCTTCCTGAGTTTTATCAGATAGAAGGAATCATCCATGAAAAAGATGCAAATTTCAAACAACTGATAGGCATTTTAAAAGAATTCTATATTAGAATGGGATTTGAAAAGGTAAGATGTAGGCCAGGTTATTTTCCTTATACTGAACCTAGTATGGAGGTCGATGTTTTTTGGAACAATAAATGGATGGAACTTGGTGGTAGCGGTATTTTTAGGCCTGAAGTCACAGAGCCTATTGGCATTAAAGAACCGGTTCTAGCATGGGGTCTTGGTCTTGAGCGCTTGGCTATGATTAAGTTTGGTCTAAAAGATATGCGTGATCTTTATATCAGTGATCTAAATTGGATAAGAAAAACTCCACTTCTATAGTTTTTCCGTTTGGTTTTTCATAAAAATACTAATTATTACTCAAAGATGTAACAGAAACTTCACAGTAGTTTCGAATGTAAAACAATGCCAAAGAAAGACCCTAATTGCTCTTTTTTTAAGATAATTTTGATATATTATGATATAATATTTAATATATTCTCCCCCTGTTATACATAGGCATAAAGTATATATTAAGAGTAATTTATTAGTATAATTTATATATGACAAAAATTATAAATAATGTTATGAAAAATAGAAGAATACTAACAATACTCTTAGTATTTATACTGATTTTTAACATCATCACATTATCATTTCTAATTTTTGAAGTAAATTTAGTAAAGGCTCCTGAAACATTGATTAAACTTGATTTAGTTGAAATTGATTCAGAGGAAGCTATAATAAAAACATTTATAGAAATGTATAACCCAAATAATTTTGATCTTGTTGTAAAAGATCTTAAGGTTTTAACTAGCATACTTGATGGAAAAATAATTTCAAGTATTAACGAGAAAGGAGGAACTGTTCATTCTTTTCAATCAAAAACTTTTACTACAAAATCAAAAATAGATTTGCAAGAGGGTTCTTTAAATCTTATCACTAGTAAAATTAGTGGTAAAGGAGGAGTAAATGTTTTTTTCTTCAAAAAAACAATTCCTTTCCATTTTACTGTTGAAACATCAATTGGTGAATTAGTCGAAGATTTACAGGCACCTGAAGTTGAAATAAAAACTGAATTTGAAGATTTAAATCAAAATTTTATAAATCTTTCACTTAATGTCACCGCGTATAATCCTAATAATTTTGATATTTCATTGGATAATATCACTTTTCAATTATTAGATGATGAACACAAAAAAGTTGGTTTTTCTGAATTTGATGATATATTGTTAGAAGGTAAAAAAAGAAAGAATTTTGATGCTTTGGTTAGCCTTAATATTGTGTCGTTTGACTCTGAAGAGTTAAGATTAAAAATGAGCTCAAATGTTTCAGCATTAGTAGCAGGTTACATCAAAATAATTCCTTTTTCTTTAATGGTTACAATTGTTATGCCTGATCTTGAAAAGTTATTAGTCTCTGATGTTCCAACTGATGGCATCATTAGAAGTAATTACAGGTTGTCTTTTTTTGGTATAGTTGATGAAATATCTTTAGAGATTTCTAATCCTAATAAAATAGAGTTTTTTACAAAAGATATAAAGGCTTCTATTTTCAGAGTGGATAACGGTAAGGAGACTTTGATTGGAGTAGATACAATTGAGGGAGGTGTTATAAAACCTGAATCAAAAACAGTTTTTAAAGGCGAGGTTTTGATGCCTTATAAAAAATTGTTATTTTCTTCTATCACAAATAAAATCTTACCTGATTTTTACAAAATACAAATACGTGCAAATGTTACTATAAAGGGTTTGAATAGTTATTTTTGGGTTGGAGTATCAGCATATGATGATTTAAATATTTTAATAGCTTAGTAAGATTATTTTTTTATACTGTTTTATTACCAACGCCATATTACACAGTACCTGTGCAATACTTCCGAACGCAAAAAAACGCCAAAGAATATTGCCTTTTTGTATCTAATTTTATTTATAAGCCTCTATTTTCAAGCTCTCCAGTGGAATTTCCTGATACTGTCTTCTGCTAATATCTTTGTCTTCTGATAGGATTTTAACCTTAAATCCTGCATCTTTTATTAATTTCAGATATTTATCTTTTAATAAAGCACCACCGACACATCCTGCGATTAAATCTTCATCTAGCCTTTGTTTTTCTGTAAGTTCTTCAAGGAGTACTATATCTGAAATATACATATGTCCTGTTTTTTTTAAAACACGATACGCTTCTTTAAAAACCTTTAATTTATCAGGTGCAAGATTAATCACACAATTACTAATTATAACATCAACAGTTTCATCATCAACAGGTAATTCTTCAATATCTCCTTTTCTAAACTCGACATTTTCATAACCATATCTATTTGCAAGATTTCTTGCTTTTTCAAGCATCTCATCAGTCATATCAACACCAATTACTTGGCCTTTATTACCTACTTTTTTAACTGCAAGAAAGCTATCAAAACCAGCACCAGATCCAAGATCTAAAACTACATCACCAGGTTTTATGTTTGCAAGTGCAGTTGGATTACCACATCCAAGACCAAGATTTGCTTCAGGATTGCTTTGGATCTCTTTATCTGAATACCCAATTGATCTTGAAATTTGTTTAGAAGTTAAATTGTCATTACCACATCCACAACTACATCCTTTGTTATTTACTATTCTACTGTAATGCTTCTTTATTATTTTTTTTTTTATCTCTTTTTCCTTCATAATAATCCATCCTTAACAACAAGATTCAATACCTTTTATTCCTAAGCTCGATAATACATTTTTTACATTTTTATCTTTAATGCTGTAAATTATGTTTCTACCGTTTTTTTTATATTTTAGGATATTAGCCTCAACTAATATTTTAAGATGTCTTGAAACGGTTGTCTGATCTTTTTTTGTCATTGATGCAAAATCACATGCACAATATTCATGATTTAAAAGAT
Organism: uncultured Thermoplasmatales archaeon; assembly: GCA_964473335.1. Classification (GTDB taxonomy): domain Archaea; phylum Thermoplasmatota; class E2; order DHVEG-1; family DHVEG-1; genus CAYZTD01. The sequence continues at coordinate 3,240 of CAYYOO010000066.1, read as the reverse complement.
ATCTTACAATTTTAAGGCGGGTTTCATCACCTAACGCTTTGAAAAACTTAACCTTGTTTTTTATCATGTTATATATGTATGTATGCACATATATAAATACTTTGTTCTGATTTTTAATCAGATTTGTTCATTATCATTTTTTCTTTTGAAGAAAGCTTTACATCAAAGATTCTTGACATATTTGAAAGGTTATGATAACTAATCACTTTTGACTCTTTTTGTTTTACCATAGCTTTTAAAACAGTTTTATTATAATCTTCAAAAAAATAAAGAGATCTTCCTTTGTAGTTTGCTTGTTTAATCATAGAAAAATGTTTTTGCAGTCCCCTAAGACGATTCCTATTTCCATTTGTATAAACGTAACCATTTTCTAATAATTGTTTAAACAACTCAAATTTTTCTTTTTTAATATATGGACCAACATTTTTAGGTCGAGCGATATCTTTTGTATATTTGTAAACGGTTGAATCAGAAACATCCTCTTCTTTTGATACTTGATACTTAGATTTACCAGACAAAACTTCTTTTCTTATTTTTATTATATATTTCTTAGATAACTTGTTTGCAATCAATTTATATCAAAAAATTGATTTATAAAAAACAATCCGTAAATTATTTCATTGGCACAATTTATTGAAATTACTAAAGTATCAGATTTATCTTCTAAAAATAGCAGCGATCATCATTACAACAGGAATTATTTCTAATCGCCCTATATACATATTGATTATAAACATAAATTTAGCAATAGGGTTCATGGAAACATTTGTGATTCCAACAGATAATCCTACATTTCCTTGAGCACTACATGTTTCAAATATAATATCTTGGAGACTATATGAGGTTATAATGCTTAATATAAAAATTGTAATAGAAAGAAAAATTATCCAGAGGAATGATATAATGGCTGCTTCATTAACAATATCTTTTTTTTCATCGGGTGAGATAGGTTTTTTTCCAATACTATATGGAATTGTTCTTCTTGAAGTGGATGTTACTTTTATTGCATTCCATTTTACTTCTTTTGTTAAAATTAAAAATCTTATAAGTTTTATCCCTCCACATGTAGCACCAGCTGCACCTCCAATAATCATAGCGATACTCATAATAAATTTAGAAGAAATGGGCCATGATGTTAAACCAACAGTTGAAAAACCTGTTGTTGTTTGACTGGATGCAAACTGGAAAAAGGAATGTCTAAGTGAATCCCATATATTTCCATTATAAAATGATAGATTAAAAAAAGTTAAAGCAACTACTCCGATAATAATTAAGATAATTAGAGTCCGAAGTTGCACATCAGAAAAGAACTTTCGAAAATGACCTTTAAATAAGTTATAATTCGCGATAAATGCAGTTGCACCAAAAATTGTAAGCAAGGTTATTATAATTTCAATATAAAAACTGTTATAAGTACCAATACTTGCACTTTGAACAGCAAAACCACCTGTCGAAATCGCACACATTGCATGATTTATAGCTTCCCATACAGGCATACCAAACAATGATAATGATACAATGCCAATAATTGTAAATAATGCATATATCCACCACATCGATCGGATAGTTGAAATTACACTTGGATGAATTTTATCTTCTCTTGCTTCAGAGCGAAATAAGGTAAAAGAACCCATTCCTACCCTAGGTAAAACTGTTAATGTTAAAACTACAACACCAATTCCGCCGAGCCATTGGGTGAAAGATCTATAAAACTGGATGGTATGTGATAAATATTGTTCTCCCCCCCCAACATGGATAAACCGGTTGTAGTCCATCCAGACATAGATTCAAAATAGCTACTGAGAAAATCAAGTTTACTGATCATCATAAAAGGGATTACTGTGAACAACGGAATAAATATCCAGCTTAAACCTGCAACAGCAACTGCATGACGAAGCTTAGGGTCTTTATTCGTGCGGCCAACTACAAACTTTAAAAATAGACCCACAGTAGCAAGAATGCCTGATGAAAGTAAAATCGGAGGAATTGCAAAATATTCTTTAAAGAAGATGGGTATTAAAATAGCAGCTGCATTGATAATACTAACTATAATGAATACCGAACCAAGATCTCTTGAAATTAGTTTCAATCCATCCATCTTTTTTGTTCTCCTTCACCTTTAAAGACATTTAACTTATTATATATTAATTTTTATGGCTACAGAATACACATAATCATTATTAGATTTTGTTATATATTTTTTTTAAAAATTTCATTAAAAATATTTCTGTTAGTACTTTTTTCATATAGTCTTTTCCGTTAAAAAATTTTTATATCCTATCTACATCCGTTATTTCTCTTGTTTTCAGGTACTTTCGGAACTACTGGCTTTCCAGTACATCCGAATGTAAAAAAATGCCAAAGAAATCAGTTTTTATTACATCTTTAAATGATTATTCGTTTTTTTGAAAATCATTATAACTATGTTTTTAAATCAATTCTTTATGTGTTTGAACATAAACTTAAGCTTGTAAAATCATTATTATTTGAAGGGTGTTGAAAAACGGAAAAGAAAACAATTATGCTGGAAAAAGAGAAGGAGACATTGTTGGTCCCTCTTTATTCTAAAGCAATTGAAAGCAGGAGAGAAAAACCGATTCTTATAGATAAAAAAGCAGTTGAAATAGTCAACGAGATCAACTATGATTTCTCTCAACTTAAAATCCCTAAAAAAACACATGTTACTTTATGTATGAGAGCAAAACAATTTGATAATTATGCTTTTAAATTCTTAAAAAAATATTCAAATTGTACAATTGTTCATTTAGGCTGTGGGCTAGATAGTCGTTATATTAGAGTTGATAATGGATTTGTTCAATGGTATGATTTAGATTACCCTGAAGTTATAGAATTAAAGAAAAATTTCTTTCAAGAATCAGATAGATATCATTTAATTTCCTCTTCTGTAACCGATTTTGAATGGATTAATAAAATATCTAAAAAAAAGGAGTCTTATTTATTTCTCGCTGAAGGTCTTTTTATGTATCTAAAAGATGAAGAAGTAAAAAATCTCGTTTTAAAACTTCAACAAAATTTCCCTGATTCTCTTCTAGTATTTGATTGTTATAGTACTCTTACAGCAAAACATATAAAGAGTCATCCTTCCATGAGAAAAACTGGTGCAGATGTTTATTGGGGTATAGATGATCCTTATAAAATTGAGAAATGGAATGATGGAATTAATCTTAAAGAGGAGTGGTATTTTACTCAGTCTGACGAGATTAATAAATTAAGCATGGG
>CAYYOO010000065.1:0-7569 GCA_964473335.1 uncultured Thermoplasmatales archaeon | reverse complement strand
TATTAATAGGAAGTATATTTCTAATACCAAGTTATCCTAATAGGGAATGGTTGATAACAATGGATTGGATTCAGGATGCATTGATAGTTGTAATTGCAGTTGTTGTACTACTTGCGATTTTCTTTTTGTTTCTATTGTACAAAATTGTAAAAGTTATAAAAAGAAAAAAGGCAACCAATGTTTTTGTTGGTGAAAAAGCTACTGCAACAGATAGAATAACCCCTGAAAGCCCAGGATATGTTAAATTTAAAGGAGAATATTGGAAAGCAACTTCTGAAGAAACAATTGAGAAAGATACAAAAGTAATAATTATTGACAGAGAATACTCAACTCTTAAAGTTAAAGCAAAAAAGGATTGACCCCAAAGATTAATAAATCCTTCTTTTTTCCCAAGGCAAGGTTAATTGATATGAATAAAGGAATAAAATTTCAGTTTCTAGGCGGAGTCGAAGAAGTCGGAAGGCTTTCTATGGTACTTGATATAGAGGACAGTAGGCTGCTTTTTGAGTACGGTATGAACCCTGGAAAACCACCAGAATATCCTATGCAACCACCAGATATAGATATGGTTCTATTGACTCATTCTCATCTTGATCACTCAGGTATGATACCTTGGCTTTTTATAAATAATAATCCAAATATCATAACTACAAATTTGACTGGTGAGATTTCAAATCTTCTTCATAAAGATTCAATAAAAATTGCTAAAAGCGAAGGATATGCAGTGCCATATAGTAATTCTGAAGTGAAAAGAGCAAAAAACAGTATAATTCCTGTAAAACCCAATCAAAATAGGATGATAGGCGAAGATTTAGACATAAAGTTTCACGATGCAGGACACATCCCAGGTTCACTTATGTTTGAAATAGTCTCAGATAAAAGAATACTTTTTACTGGGGACATTAATACAAATGACACTAGGATTGTAAAGGGAAATAAACCTGTTGACTGCGATATTATGTTTCTTGAAGGAACATACGCAGGTAGGGATCATCCTAAAAAAAGAAGTGAAATTGAAAAAGAGATGCTTGATAAAATAGATGAAATCATAAAGAGAGGGGGAAAAGCAGTTCTTCCGGCATTTGCAGTATCCCGCTCCCAAGAAATTGCAATGATTCTTAGAAAATCTGGATATAACATTTGGTTTGATGGAATGGGGAGGAAAGTATCAAAGATATTTTTAAAACATAAAAGATATTTGCGCAATCCAAATAACCTAAAAAAAGCAATTAACTCTATTAATTTTGTTCATTCTGATCACGGAAGAAAACTTGCCTTAGATAAAGCAGATGTCATTCTAACATCTAGTGGTATGATGGATGGCGGTCCTGTCCTTAGTTATATGGCAAAACTAAAAAACGATCCAAAAAGTGGAGTTGTTTTAACTGGTTATCAGGTACCTGATAGTAATGCAAGGCTTCTAATGGACTTTGGAATGCTTGATTTTTATGGAGTGAAGGAAAAGGTATCCTGTGAGGTAAATTACTATGATCTATCTGCTCATTCAGGCCATTCTGAGTTAATCGAATTTGCAAGAAAATGCAATCCTGAAAAAATAGTTCTTATGCATAGTGAAAATAGAGAGGCACTTGTTGAACCATTAAAAGAATTTGCCCAGGTCTTTGTTCCAGGAACCGGCGATATTGTAGATATTGCTTGATAATAGAGATTTATTATATACGTGGAGATTTGTAGATGACTGATGAGATATCTCAAAGACAGAGATACGACCTTAAACGGGTTCTTGAGGAGATTAAAGAATGTAAAGGCCGTCATACCGAGCTTATTTCTTTATATGTTCCACCATCTAAGCAGATATCAGATGTAACATCATATCTTAAAAATGAGTTTTCTGAGTCTCAAAATATTAAATCAAAATCAACAAGAAAAAATGTTCTCTCTGCAATTGAATCAATTCTTAGCAGACTTAAGACCTTTAAAAAACCTCCAGAGAATGGAGTTGTTTTTTTTGTTGGGCATAAAAGTGTTAGTGGCGATCAAACTGAGATGGTTCAATACGTTCTTGAGCCTCCTTTGAAGATAAATACCTTTCTTTATAGATGTGATTCAGATTTTTATTTAGATCCTATTGAGGATATGCTTTCTGAAAAAGAGATCTATGGACTTTTTTTAATCGATAGAAGGGAATGTACTGTTGGAATTCTTAGAGGGAACAGAGTTGAACTTTTAAAATATATGACCTCACAAGTTCCAGGTAAACATGGAAAGGGAGGTCAATCCCAGCGTCGTTTTGAGCGTCTTACTGAGATTGCTGCTCACGAATGGTTTCAGAAAGCAGGAGAAAAAGCAAGCGATATCTTTAAAGAACATAAAGATATAAAAGGTATTTTTGTAGGTGGTCCGGGTCCTACAAAGCAATATTTTGTTGAAGAGGAATACCTTCATTATGAAATTCAAGATAAGATTGTTGATACTTTTGATACAGGTTATACTGATGAATTTGGACTTAGAGAACTTGTTTCAGCTGCAGCTGAAACAAGGACCAATCTTAAAATTTCAAAAGAAAAGAAACTGATGAAGAGATTTTTAAAAGAGGTTACTAAAGGCGATGAAAATCTTTCTGTCTACGGCGAAAAAGAAGTAAGAAAAGCACTTCAGATGGGTGCTGTTGACACTCTTTTATTATCTGAAAACTTACGCAGATATAGAGTGAAATTAGAATGTCCAACTTGTAATTATTCTGAAGTGAGAACCATCAAAGAAGAGGATCTTGAGGAATTTGAACCTCCAGATTGTTCTAAATGTGCTACCCCAACTCCAATGGAGATAAAAGATAAAACAGATCTTATCGATGATCTATCTGATCTTGCTGATAGTACAAGCTCAAATGTAGAGATAATCTCTCTTGGTAGTGAAGAGGGTGATTCGCTTTATTCTGCCTTTAGCGGTATTGCAGGTATTCTTAGATATCCTCTAAATCTATGATATTATACACCTATTATTATATTATTTTTTATTCAAAATCTATTAAGATAAGAATTTAAATGATATTTAATACTATAATAATTTAAATCGATGGTTTTATAAATAATGAAATATATTAATAATATAGGGAAATACTATGACCGCTCGAGATAATTTCAAATCATTTATACCTGCTAAAAAGAAAATACCTGAGCTTACACTGAAAGCAGTTTTAGTTGGAGCATTACTTGCTGTAATACTTGGATCAGCTAATGCTTATTTAGGACTTTATGCCGGAATGACAGTTTCTGCTGTGATTCCAGGTGCAGTTATGGCCTTTGCTTTATTAAAGCCTTTTAAAGGAACAATTTTAGAAGTAAATATAGGTATGATGGGTGCAGCTGCTGGTGAAGCACTTGCGGCTGGTGTTATTTTTACGATTCCAGCAATAGTTCTTCTTGGCACATGGACTGAAATTCATTATATTGAGACAACAATTATAGCACTATTAGGTGGAATGCTAGGTGTTTTATGGATGGTTCCACTCAGACGTGCACTTATCATGAAAACAGATCTTCCGTTTCCTGAGGGAGTTGCTGTTGCTGCTGTTCTTACAACCACAGTTGGCGGTGAAAGTTCAACTAATGCTAAAAAAGAAAAAACAGGATCGGGAGTTAGCGGTATCTGGCTTTTAGTCGGTGTTTTTGTTGCAGCTCTTTTTAAATTCGGTCAAGTCGCTATAAAAGCAGTTAGTGGTGCAGTTCATAGAATTGTAAATATTGGCTCATATAGTATCAATGGAGTAGAAAGACCTGCCTTTTTATATGGCGGTGTAGCTACATCCCCGGCACTTTTAGGTGTTGGTTGGATCATTGGTCCAAAGATTGCATCTTTTGTATTTGTTGGTGGATTAATTGGATGGGTGATTCTTGCTCCTCTTATATCACTAGCAACCGGTATTCCAACACCTGTTAATCCAGATCAGATAACAGCTGCTCTTTCTTTAGGTAATGGAAACCTGGAAGTTGGAAAACTCATATGGGGATTTTTTGAGATATGGGGAAATTACATTAGATACATTGGTGTCGGAGCCATGGTCGTTGGCGGCCTTTATACTATATTCAAATTAAGATCAAACCTTTCAGAAGGAATCAAAGAAGCTGTTGCTGGCCTAAAGGGTGCATCAACTGAAACAAAGAAACGTACCGATCAGGATCTAAACTTTAAATATGTATTTCTAGCAATTGGAGCTCTTACAATTCCAATTTTCTTATTATATGGTTATATTTCAAACGAATGGGCAATATCTGGTATTATGGCTGTTTTTGCTATATTATTTGCATTTATTGCATCAGCAATTGCGGGGTATATGGCTGGCCTCTTGGGTTCATCAAACAATCCAATATCTGGCGTTACCGTTTCAGTCTTACTAATTACATCATTAATACTACTTGGATTTGGCTTATCTGGTGATGTTGGTGCATATGGAGTTGCAATTTTAATTGCAGCAGTTATATGTTGTGCAGCCGCTATTTCAGGGGACGTACTGCAATCTATGACCTGCGGTCAGATGATTGGTGCAACACCAAAAAATCAGCAGATAGCTGAAATGATAGGCGTGCTTGCAGCAGCACCAATACTTGCGCTTGTCGTTCAAGCTCTAGACCAAGCATATCAAATAGGAAGTACAAACCTGCCTGCTCCTCAAGCGTTTCTTATGAGCGGTATTGTAAAAGGAGTTCTAGGTGGAGGTATGGTATGGCCGTTTGTTATCGCAGGGGCTATCTTAGCATTTGTTCTAATTTTAATTGATCTACCTGTTCTACCTGTAGCTATTGGAATTTATTTACCGTTTACCTTAAGTGTTCCAATATTCAGCGGTGGAATTGTTAGATACTTTACAAACAGACACATTGAAAAGAAATACGGAAGTGCTGAAGAGGAAGAAGTCAGTGAATGGGAACTAGCAATCAAGCAAACCGATGTTAAACCAAAGGAAAAGATTATAAGAACGGGCCTTCTTCTCACAGCGGGACTAATAGCTGGTGAAGCACTCATGGGTGTGATTGTTGCATTCCTAATAATTGGAGGAATTGATCTAGCAATATTCAATTATCCACCAGTAATACCTTCAATACTCATATGGCTCTTTATTGCAGTGCTTCTTGCATATATCCCACTGAGGGAAATCTTTGCTAAGGAATAAAAAAGAAAAAAAACCAAATCTTCCAACTGAGGAAGAATTCCTAAGATATCGTCCTCATAGGGCTGATATCAAATGGAAAGAGAACTCAGAAGGAATAGTTAAATTAAAGGTCACCAAGTTCAAATCAAATCTTGGCAAATCTTTTTTAAATCTAATTAAAAAGGACAATAAATTCACTGCAAACATGGACAAACTAGGAAGCATTGTCTGGAAGAACTGTGACGGCAGACGCACTGTTGAAGATATTTTAAAGATTGTACAAAAAGAATTTCCAGATGAAAAAAATATAGATCAAAGACTTTATCTTTTTTTACAGAATCTTACAAATCTTGGTTATATAGAGTTAGAATAATCCTTAGATATTATTTTCATTATTTTTAGCATAAAAGTATTTTTTACATTTTTTTATGCTTTCTATCAGTTCATTTATATCAATTGGCTTATTTAGATAATCATATACGTAGGGTTCAAGATTACCCATGTTTTTATTTTCTTTTACTCCAAGTGCACTGATTATTTCGATTTCTACATTTTTTGTGTAGTTTTTTTCTACAATCTTTTTGATTGTATCCCATCCGCTCATCTCAGGCATCATAATATCCATCAAAATTATTCCTTTAAAACCGTCTTTGATTTTTTCCAAGCATTCAAAACCATCAGATGCTGTTACTACATCAAAATCATTTCTTTCAAGAATCTGTTTTAGTGATTCTTGTACGTCAGGCTCATCATCGACTATCATTACTTTGGTTTTCATAAGATATATTCTCATTTTTTATATATTCTACTTATTAAAAAATATTTGGAAAAAATATTTTATCTTAATCTTAATATGGGTCTTTAGGTTTTCTTATATGAAAAAATATGAGATAATTGATCATACTGCTGATGTAGGGGTAAAGGCATACGGTAAAAACCTATCTTTAGCATTTTCAAATGCAGCAAAGGCAATGTTTGATATTATTACTGATAACTCTGAAATTGAAAATATCGGAGAATATGATATCGAACTTAAAGCAGATGACTTAGAGCAGCTTTTAGTAGATTTTTTATCTGAGCTTATTTTTTTACATGATACTAAAAATCTAGTTTTTGGTTTTTTTAAGGTGGATATTAATGAATCTGAAAATAAACTTGAAGCAAAAGTTTTTGGTGAAAAATTTGATTTATCTAAACATAAGATCGGTTCAGAGATAAAAGCAGTTACTTATCATATGCTTGAAATTAAAAAAAATAAAAAGTGCAGTGTTCAGGTCTTATTTGACATATGATCTTTAATACTTTCAATTACCCTTTCTTTTTATTTAAATATTAGATTTTTCTATACTAATTAAGCATCACCGGACGGATCCCTCTAAAGAGCGATCCCGAACCTCTTTTTTTCTTCCCGGAATGTTTCCGTCCGGCCCTCTCCTCACATTTTATTGGTCAAAAGTATTATAATAAACCTTTTTATAACAATCGTTAAGATTTGGTGAAATTACTATGTCAGAAGGAAAAATCACTGCAGATATGAACATAAAAGAAGTGCTTGAGAAATACCCTGAGGTTGTACCAGTTTTTCAGAAGTATAATATGGGCTGTATTGGTTGTATTGCCGCTAGTTTTGAAAGTATTAAGGATATTGCTGGTGTTCATGGTATAAATGTTGAAAAGTTTGTTGAAGATTTAAATAAAACTGTTCAGCAATAATTGATCCTATCTATCTTATTTTCTTCTATTTTTTGTTTATTATCAGAAATATTTATATAATATTAAGAATAATATTATTAAATATAGTAAATTATCTTGTATTTGGTAGTTATCATGAAAAAAATTAAATTAAAAGATGTAATAGATACAGAACCTAGGAAAAAGATTTATGATTTCATATCAAAGAATCCTGGCTTGCATTTTAGAGAAATCTCTAGGGAGTTAAGTATGCCAGCATCCACTCTTTTTTATCATATAAAATATCTAATCAAAAGAGGGTTTTTATTTAAAGAATTTGTAAATGGTTATTCAAGATACTATCGATTAGAAGAGATAAGTAATACTGATAAAAATCTTTTCAATATCCTTAGAGAACCAGTTCCCCGCAATATTGTTCTATATTTATTATTTTGTCCAGTTTCTTCCAAAAAAGATATGATAACTTTTGCAAAGAAATGGAAAAAACATCCATCTAAGATTGGTTTTCATTTAAATAAACACCGTACTACAATAAATTTTCACATAGATAAATTGATTGAAGAAGGGATCCTTGGAACAAAAAATAAAGGTAAGGAAGTAAAATATTTTGTTTTAAAACCAAAAGAAGTTTTAGATTTTATAATTAGATACAAAGAAAGTTTACTTACAGACGCATATGATCTGTTCTTAAAATATTTAGAACCCTCAACAAAAGATAAAATAGATAATGTCAACGATAACCTTTTTAATTTATTTCCTAAGCCTTT
>CAYYOO010000064.1:0-7624 GCA_964473335.1 uncultured Thermoplasmatales archaeon | reverse complement strand
GTGTCTTATGGCTTCATCCCGAAATAGCTAATTAATAGACAATTGTTGTCTATTAAATAGGATGGCATGTTGCCGACAACTTGAATAAATTATTAATATATAAAACTTTGACTAATAGTGAAGATACTGACCTGTTAAGTATAAGAAATTTACAGGATCAGAACTATCAAAAATATGAATTTCAGGAATAATTTTTCATAATATAATATTTAGCAAAAATGTCAATGTCTTTTCTTATAGCTTTTTTTTCGATGATATCCTTTATTATATCTTTTTTTCCTTCTTTTCATATTTCTAGAAAAGGGTACTTTTTTAAAATCAGGCATTTCTGCTTTTTTGATATTAAGTTCCTCATTACTTTGGACCCTTCTAAAGTTGTCGTGATCTCTTGGTGTTAGTAAAGTTATTGCTGCACCATTTTCGCCTGCTCTTGCTGTCCTACCTATTCTGTGGATATATTCGATAGGTGTTTTTGGAACATCATAGTTGTAGATATGGCTAACATTTTTGATATCAAGACCTCTTGCTGCAACATCGGTTGCTACTAAGACCTCGGTATTTTCTGATTTAAGAGCATCAAGAGAATTTGTTCTTTTCTTTTGGCTCATACCGCCATGGATTGCAAGTGCATCGATTCTTTGTTTTCTAAGATTTTTTGCAACAATATCTGATTCTCTTCGTGTTGCACAAAAAACAATTGCTAGACCTGATGTATCGTTTCTTAACAAATGTACAAGAAGGGAAAATTTGTCATTTTGTTCATAGATGTCATAGTATATCTGATTAAGCTTGCTCTTATCGACTTGTGACTTGGTCTTGATAATTATCGGCTCTTTTAGGTGTCTTTTCATAAGGTGATATAATTTTTCCATGATAGTTGCACTGAACATAAGGGTTTGCCTGTTTTTTGGCGTATAGCTTATTATCTTTTCAACGTCATCAATAAAACCCATCTCAAGCATTTTGTCGGTTTCGTCAAGTATCAGAAATCTAACCTTTCTGAAATCTATTGTTCTTCTACGGAGATGATCAAGCATTCTACCGGGGGTTCCAACAACGATCTCAGAGGTTTTTATTCCCTTTATTTGCGGTTCAATTCCCACTCCACCATATACGCTAGTTGTTTTGATCCCAAGTTTTTTACCATAAGTTTTGAAAACATCAGTTACTTGTATGCATAATTCTCTTGTTGGTGTGAGAACAATGGTTTGTAGTCCACCTTTTTTTTGAATTTTTTCAATTACTGGTAGACAGAATGCAATAGTTTTTCCTGAACCTGTTTCTGCTTGACCGACGACATCTCTTCCTTTGATGATCTCAGGGATGCATCTTTCCTGGATGAGAGTGGTTTCATCGAATCCTTGTTCAATTGTCTTTTCAACAATGTTTCTGTTTATTTCTAATTCTTCAAATTTCATTTTTTATCAACTGTTTCATAATCATAATATTAAAAAGAAAAAATACTAAAAAAATAATTTATTATTATTTGTTAGTTTATATCTTTTTTACGTTCGTTGCTTTTGGACCCCTTTCTGTATCTTCTTTTTCATACTCTACGGAGTCTTCTTCATTCAATTGTGTATTCTCGGCTAGATCATTCTGATGAACAAAGATGTCTTTTCCATCTTCGCCAACTATGAATCCAAAGCCTTTTCGTGGGTTGAACCACTTTACTTTGCCTTTCATTTTTTTTACCTCATATTTGTTTTGTTTAAAAGAATTTGAATAAAAATTCCTTAGTTAGAAAAAATCCAATTTTGGAACATTAACCTACATTCTTTTTTTATCAATAGAACGGTTCATACTATAAATAAGTTTCTAATTTTGAGATATGAGCTCTTATTTTTTAGGTATCATACCCTAGGGAAATTTAACTATCTAATCTTTTGTTAAATCATAGTATTTTATGGCTGTAGGGTCCCTGCAAATACCTGCCAAGCAAGAGCTGATTTAGCAACAAGGCTGAGAACAATATACATTTTTTCTCCATATAGATAATCTGCCCATTTTCCAATTTTTTTGTATTGAAGGATCATGTTTATTGCAAATAAATTAAAGAACACAGCAATTGTGATAAATATTATAATTACAAAATCTGGAACTTTTCCTCCGCTATATACTTGAGCAGACATTAGTGAAATAAATATTACTACCCATGGAACAAATCCTGCAATGCATCCTATGATATATGAGGTCCAATCAGTCTTTTTTGTTGTCTGATTATGTACTTCCATCATAAGACCCATTAGGTTCATAACCATTGTAAGAGTAAACAAGGCAATCAATGTTCCAATATCATGAATTCCAGTAAGCATTGCAATTATCCATATCATAAGAGATGCAGAAAATGCATATTCGATCCAACGTGCCTTGTTCATATGTTTTTTTAGATTTTTTACATACCAATCATATAAAACGGTTGCGAGTAGGAAATGTGCTGCTGCAGACATAAATAAGAATAATGCAACAAGAGGTGCAAGTGGTATTTCTAATACAATTTCTGGATCAGCTGATACAAGGGTTTCTAACTGTGGATCAAAAGTTAGATAAGAAGTTGTAATTTTTGCTAAATTTTCAAGATCACTTAATGCAAGCATTAAAATTCCTTGAATTAAATGAATAAAACCCATAACAGCATTAAAATTCCTAAGCCTGGTGAAACATTTATCTCCAAGTTTAGTAAAACAATCGTTCTTTTTTCCTTTTTTTCCATCTTTTGGAAAAGTAAATGTACCATCTGTTTTGCATTTTGGACAAGTAACAAAAATCTGTTTTCCAGACTTTCCTTTAACAGTTATAATATTTGAACAATTTGGGCATTTTATATTTTTTTCAATCATATTTCTCCCCCATTTTTGTAATATATATCTTTTTTTTATTGATAAATGATTCTGAGATATAACAAAAATATGTAAGAAAACTTTTGAAATGATACTTTTCTTGCAATTATTTAAGAAGTAGTTTTTTTAAATAACAATGTTGTTTGTAATACCTGGCAGATTTTTTAAAAATATTTAATTGAATATGTGAAGGAGAAAAGTAATCTCTATGTGCAATAGCGTTTAAAAGTGCTTCACGTAAAGCATCTTCAGGTAATTCTAAATATTCCTCTCGTTCTGTTTTAATAACATATTCAGTGTTAAGCTTGTTTTTTAGATAAGAAATTACTTCTTCATAATTTGAAATCAAATCATTTTCAAAAACCTTTTTGTCAAGTACTGTATGTTTAGAATCTCCCTAGAATAAAACACAAGTAATATTTGGCATAGTTATTCACAATTATCATTTGTGAAAAAACTTCAATATAACCATTTCGGCATAATACGGCTGTTTTGATTATTATATATCTTGCAGTTTTAAGGTATTTTGCTACAATTTGATACATTAGATATATAAAGAAAAAATTTTTATAATGACGAAGACATAATTGGGATAGGTATAATATGAATGCAGATGAATTAAGCCTACAAGAACTTAAAGCGGCAAACAAGGATCTTGAATGGTTTACTAAAAACTTTTCAGATCTAAAGAAAAAATATCCAAAGAAATATGTCGCAATAAAAGATCAAAATGTAGTAATATCTGCAAGCAAACTAGAAACTCTCATAAAAAGGCTTAAGAACAAATTTGCGGATCCGAACAAATTTTTAATTGATTTTGTTCCTGATGATACATTTATCCTAGTTGTTTAATCGTTAGGAGAATTCAATTGCGTATCAATGGATATTTTAAAGGAAATGCTCCATATATATTGCTAAGTGTTAAGTCGGATAGACCAAAGATCAGAAGGCAGATCAATTTTTTGATTGATACAGGATCTGATGTCACAGGTATTTCTACAAGGGATTGTTATGCTATTGGTATTTCTTTTAATAGGTTAGGAAGGCCTGTTGGGAGCATAACTGGCCTTTCTGAAAAGGCTAGGAGATGGGAGATTAATAAAAGTGAAATCAGAGCAATATCTTCACAGGATAAGTTAGTTAAATTTTCTGATATGGAAATATATATAATAGAGACAACTCCGAATTGCCCAAGTCTTTTAGGAAGGGATATTTTAGAGAAATTTAATCTAAAATTAGTTTGTGATATTTGTAAAAACGAGGTTTATATTGAGAACGGATTTCTTGGATTTTTATTAGATTTAAACGTGGTGATTTAATGTGTGTATAAACAAAAAAGATCTTCATAAAAAAATATTACAAATATGCTCATCTCATAAGTGGGGCGGCATCATTTATGCAGGTATAGTGGGAAGCAGCATTATAGATAGGAAATATTCTGATATTGATCTAATGATTATTACTAAAGGACATCCGGATTACCCATGTTTGATAAAAGAAAATAATGTGTCTTTTCTTGTTTTTAATAAAAATTGGTTAAAATATGATATCCATTTAAAAAACCCAACAGGTCTTGTTCCATCTGTGCTTTTTAAATCGTTTGATAAATCCACACCATTGATTGGTAAGAAATCAGCAGTTGATCATGATGTTATCAAAGTTTGCAAACCTGATTATGTAAATGTAAGAATTAAGAAGAAGAGATACAAGAATGCCGATCATAAAAATTATCTTGTAGCACTTATCTTTGAAAAACTTTTAGAAAAATCTCCTGATCTTTCTATTTACTCATTTGACAATATTGAGATGGCAAAAAGATTAGGATTAAAAAAGATTTCATATGAATTAGAGAAATATTATAGGAAATAATTTTTTTAAATGAAATTTTGTTGTTCAGAATCCCTTGGTTTTTTAAAAATATTATTTTCTGATGTTTCACGTTCTGCTTCTCTTTTTTCCATACGCTGTATCTTATAAAAATAGCCCCAGAGAGACCTTCTTACAACCTCTGCCCATATAATTTCTTTATGTTCTTTCATAAATTTATGTAGCTTATCTGGTATTGCAAGTGTCATATTCGGCATGTTTATCACATAAAGTATTTTATGTGAGCATGATTTATACAAGAATTACGGCATAATAATGCTGTTTTGCTGAAAGCAAGCTATGATCTCTATACCTGTTTTTCAAGATCAAGTATATCTGTGTATATAACCTCACAACCGTTAATCTCTGTTTTTCCTTCTCTACCTTTTAGACTAACAATTATTGCTTTTTTTGGGTTGTAGTAATCTATAAATGCTCTTAGGCTTTTTTCGATTTTACCAACTTCTGTTTGTATTTTTACTTCAATTGGAATCATTTCATTGTTTTCAGATTCAACAATGAAATCTACCTCGGTTTTTTGTTTAGTTCTCCAGTATTTAGGATTTAAACCCATTTTTAATAATTCAGTTAAAACATAGTTTTCAAAGAGTTTTCCAGAAAGGTCTGTGTTAAACTCTTTTGCTATTATATTCCGTAGACCTGTGTCAACAAAATAGAGTTTGGGTTGTTTTACGATTTCTTTTTTTTTGTTTGTAAAAAACGGAGTAGCTCTGTAGATTAGATAGCTTTTTTGCATGGCATCAAGATATTTTTTAACAGTTTGAAATGATAGTTTTAATTTGCTTGAGATTTTATCATAGGATATTATATCACCTATTGAAAAAGCAAGAAACTTAGAAAATTCTTCAAGGGAACGGATGTCATCAATAGAAAAAGTTCTAGCAACATCTTTTAAAATCATTGTATCATAAAGATCACTGAGAATGGTTTTTTTTATATCAATATCGTCTGTTAGTACAACTTTTGGATAACCTCCATAATTTGCATGTTCCCAAATATTACGTTCTAGGATTTTTTGGTTCAACTCTTTTTGTTTTTTAGCGTTTAAAAATTCTTCAAAAGAAAATGGATATAATTTAAGAATTGAGACTCTTCCAACAAGAAAAGATAGTATTTCTTTTGAAAGGATTATTTCTGAAGAAGATGTAATCCAGAGTTTATGATCTGTATCAACTAGATATTTTAGATTTCTTCCAGCATCTTTACAATATTGAACTTCATCTAAAATTGAAACCTTGTGATTAGAGATGTATTGATTTTCAAATTTTTTAATGTCTTCTTCAAAAAGATTACGGACATCAGGATCATCAAATAAAATATAGGATGAAGCCTTGTTTTCAATTTGTTTTTTAAGAAAAGTAGTTTTACCTGCTTGTCTAGCTCCCACTACTGCAACCATGTTATAATTCTCTGATATTTTGTAAAACTTTTCCCTTAATTTTCTTTCAACATACATACAATGTACTTATACGTCTAAAACTATAAATACTTTACTAAAATTAAACTACAGTTTAATAATAGTAAGGCTAAAATTAAACTAGAGTTTAATAATAGTTAACTTACTTGCTAAATATTGTCTCTACCATTTATTATTATGAATCATTTTATCAAGGCTTTTTCTCTTTTTACTTTGTACAACTGTTTTTGCTAATTTTCCAGCAAAATGTTTTTTTTCTGCAGGATAACCAAGAGGTGTCAAAGCAACAACATTTATGTCTTTTGGAATTTCGAGGATCTCTTTTACTTTTTTTTCATTAAACCCACCAATCCAACAAGTTCCAAGTCCCTTATCTGTTGCAGCTAAAACAAGATGTTCTAAAGCAATAGATACATCTACAAGAAAATAATGCATATCATTTCTAAAACCACTTTGTTTTGGATCCCCACATGCAACAATGACAACTGGGGCTTTTTTTAACCAGCGATTTATGGGGCCTGTTTTTGATAATTTTTCTATGATCTTCTTATCCTTTATTACTATGAACTGCCAACATTGTTTATTTGCCCATGACGGTGCAAGTCTTGCGCATTCAAGTATAAAATCAATCTTTTCATCTTCAACTTTCTTATCTGAATAATCTCTAATGCTCTCTCTGGATTTAATTACACTCTCTAACTCCATTATAATTCACCATAACATAATTAGTAAAAAATCACTATATAAAACCTGTTAGATGTGATATCCCACACCTGGCAGGTTTTTAAACGGACCTGGAGGGTTAGAAAGCTTTTACAGGAGGGACACTGTATAGAATGGGGTATTTTTTACATTTGAATGCTATATCAGTTGTAGAAAAAATATCTATAGATTATTCTAATCTACTATATCCAACTTCTCTTTTAATTAAATCAATCACCTTTACTTCTTTGTTTTTTATTATATAGATAACTCGAAAGTTTCCAACTCTTAAACGATATTTCTTTGGACGAGTATCTGTTAGTGATTTAACATCACAGTTTGATCTAGATGTGTAAGGATCATTTTGAAGTTCTTTTAAGGATTTACGTATCTGATTTTGGAAATTTTTTTGAAGTTGTTGAAATTTTCGTTTAAAAGTTTTTGATACTAACACTAAATAACTCATTTATTCACAACTCGTCAAGAGGAATAAACTCGTCATTAGCTAAAATCCTGTTCCATTCATCGTCTATTTTTTTCCAGGCGAATCTTTTTAATAATTTCCTTATGATTGAGTCGTAAGTCTCCCCTTTTGTTCCTAAATCGAGTAAAGCCTTTTTCGTTTCTTTTGTTACTGAAATTGTAGTATTGGTCATATCATCACATATTTTATAATTCTTATAATAATTATAACTGTTATAGTATTTATAATTTCTGTTTAAAACAGTATAAATCTATTTTTTTAGTTCCAACAGGAAAAAATCACGGACCTGGCGGG
>CAYYOO010000063.1:4606-7647 GCA_964473335.1 uncultured Thermoplasmatales archaeon | reverse complement strand
GATTTAACCTTGAAGCCACTCATTTCAATGAGTGGTAGTTCACTTTGTAACAAACTTATTTAGTAAAATATGTTTGTTTATTTTTATATATTTGCAATTTATTTATCTCTGGTAAATCTTATAAAAGATTGATTTATTCTTTACAATACTAATAATATAAAAAGGGTGATAAAAAAATGAATAAAAAATTTCTATCTTTATTAATAGCAGGGATATTTTTTGCAGTGACTTTTACATCTGCCACTGCTTTGAATATGGAGAAAATTAGAAATATTGTTATTGATGAAAATGAAAATTTGGAACTTGAAAAAAGTCTTTCAAATACTCTTTGGGGTGGTACTGAAGTTATTTCTCCAGATACAGTAAAATCATGTGATCACAACGGTATAGCAATTACTTCTGATGACACAATATATGCGGTATGGTCAAAATATCCGGAAATTATGTATGCAAAACGAGATCCATCTGGTGTTTGGAATGATCCTGAATATATACCAGATGTTAAAAATGATTCTACTAACATATGTGATAGTATATCTGTTGGGATAGATGATGCTGGTACTTTGCATCTTGTTTACGATATCTATGGTGAAGGTTTTTATTATAAAAACAAAGCAGTTGGTGAACCTTGGTCTGAAAAAGAATTTTTCTTAGAAAATATACCAGGTGATAACAGTTGTCCAATTGATCAATCTATGGCTGTCAGTCCTGATGGTACAGTACATGTTGTTTTGGTAGAAGGATTTGTTTACCAGGATTGGGATTTAAAATATATGCAAAGAAAACCCAACGGTGAATGGTCTGATAAAAAAATTATTGACGAAGATGGAGTGCATGACACTATTACAATAGATGTTGATTTAGAGAAAAATGTACATATCGCATGGTCAAGATCTGTTCGATATGGAAGTATCTACCATCATGAAATTTTTTATATAAAGAGATCTGCAAACGGGCAATGGAGTAATATTGAAAATGCTGTTCAAATAAATGGCAATATTCCTGATTATGCAGTTGATCCGTGCCTTAAAGTTGATCATAATGGCAATGTACATCTTGTTTTTGAGACCGAGTCATATAACGATATAAATGAAGCTCGAAATATTGCATATAGTAAAAGAGATGACTTAGGTTGGCAAGATATGGAATACATTACAAAAAGTTCTGGAAATGCAGCTTATTCTCCTTATTTATCATTAGACAAATATGGTGGTGCTCATGTAGTTTGGAGAGATTGTTATGGTGCTTTAGATTCAGGTATAGTTTATCGATCTAGAGATTCAAGCGGAACCTTAAGTGACATAGAACTAGTCACAAATTATGTAGATTCTCTTGATGATTATACAGAGAGGTATGGTAATACGGATCCACATTGTGTTATCGATTCACAAAATATTATACATGTTATATGGGAAGATGGAACCGATTATTTGGATGGTATAGAAGATACTGGCGGAAGTTGGAACCATAATGATATTTTTTATTGCTCTAGAGATCTTGATATAAATACTAATAACTATAATGCCCCTACAACTCCGTTGATTATTGGACCTAGTCAAGGAAAAGAAGAAGTAGAGTATACTTTTTTCTTCACTTCAAATGATCCAGATGGCGATCCATTGTATTATCTTATAGATTGGGGAGATGGACAAACTGGCAAAAAAGATGATTTTATTAAAGAATGGATTGGCCCATATCAAGAAGGTGAAAAAATTTCAATTGAACATTCATGGATTATCCATGATAGAGATCCATATATAGTCAAATGTAAAACAAGAGATATATATGGTTTTGAAAGTGATTGGTGTGAACCTGAAAATATCCATATTTCAAATTGTAAAAGTAAATCAAACAGCCATTTATTTTTAGATTTGTTATCTGATAATCCAAATTTCTATAATTTTATCAAACAGATATTCAACCTAAAAATAAAATAAAATTTTATATTTTATTTTTACCTACTTTTTTCTTTTTAATAGATTTTATTAACATCTATATTAATTACGCCAAACGATGTTACCTGCAGGCTATGAATTGTTTTCTATTCCAGTTTTTATAGTTGGAGTAGCTCTTCTTTACAAAGGTTCAGACATGCTTGTTGATGGTACAGTAAAAACTGCAGCAAAACTTGGAATATCAGCATTGATCATATCTGTTATACTTGTAGGATTTGGAACATCTTCACCAGAGTTTGCAATATCGGTTGGTGCTGCAGCTCAAGGAGAATCAGATATATCGCTTGGAAATATTGTAGGTTCATGTATAGCTAACCTTTTTTTAGTTTTAGGAATAAGTGCTATCATAAATCCTATAGATATAAACAAGGGTATAATTAGAAGGGAAATGCCAATATTGCTTGCAGCAACCATTGTACTGTTGGTTGCTTCTTACTTTAGCTTACTTGATGATTACCGGGTTTTTGGAGGAATATTATTTCTTATTTTATTTGCAGTTTTTATATGGTTCTTTATTAGATGTGCAAAAAAAGAAAGAATTAAGAAAAATAAATACAATGCTAATGAATCACACAAGGACATATTATATGTTATTTTAGGAATAACTGGTGTTGTCCTTGGTGCATATCTATTGATAGAGGCATCAGTTACAATTGCAGATATGTTAGGAATTCAAAAATTTATAATTGCTGCATCAATTGTTGCAATTGGAACGTCTTTACCTGAACTAGTAGTTTCAGCAATGGCATCATATAAAGGAAAATCAGATGTAGCAGTTGGAAATGTACTAGGATCAAATGTTTTTAATATTCTATTGATACTTGGTTTTGCAGCTCTTTTTATTCCTTTACATGCTTTTGAATCAATGGATTCTATCATAATTTTATTTTTTGTAACCCTAGCAATGGTACCAATAATATACACAAAAAATAAGATATCTAGGAGTGAAGGAGTATTTATGCTTATTATTTATGCAGTTTTTATGATGTACATATTTAGAGATTTTATATTTTAAATAAAAACATAACCAGTTAAATATAAAGAATCTATTTTTGGAAGAATAATGAATAATGAAAAAAAGGATAT
>CAYYOO010000063.1:0-4506 GCA_964473335.1 uncultured Thermoplasmatales archaeon | reverse complement strand
TTCTAGCAATTTACGATGCAATATCGGTTTATAAAACAAAACACATGATAGATCTAGCTGATACAGTAATGGATCTAAAATTACCTGTTTTACTGGTGGTTCCAAAGATCAGAAACTATTCTTTGATAAAAGATACAAAGAGTCTGAAAAAGAAGCTTGAAGAAAAAGAAGAAAGAGATGCTTTTTTTATGGGACTTGGCGATATTGTAATGCCTGGGATACTTGTAGCATCAGTTTATAACACCATACAAAATGGTTTACTTTTATCATTTGGAATTATAATTGGAACACTCATTGGTTTTTCGATACTAATGATATTTGTGATGAAAGGAAAACCTCAAGCGGGATTACCTCTCTTGTGTGGTGGGGCGATATCTGGTTATATTGTATCAAGCTTAATTTTATTTGGAGAACTAAAGGGCTTAGTAATACCTTTTTAAAAAAGTTCAATATTTTGTTTTAAATCCACACTTGTCACACCAGACTTTACCGTTAAAATGTTTCAACTTTGATTTACACTTTGGACAAACTGCTTTTTCAAGAAAATGATCCATCCATATATCTTTTACTTGAGGGACATTTTCATTTTTAATTTTCTCAAGCATGTCTTTTAGATCTTGGGTGGTTGCAAACTGTTCAAGGCTTTTAAAATCATAATTTCTTGGTCTATTAGCCATATATGAATCGTAATAGATTGTATCTCCTTTTTTGGTATGGGTTCTTCTCCCCCTCAAAATTAGTGCTGCAACTACAAGACCGCCAATAAGCCCGCCTAAATGGGCAAAATGTGCAGTTTGATCTTGAACACCAATTATTACAATAACAGTTTCTAAAACTGCAAATAATAAAACTGCATATAACACTTTTATTCTTCTTAAAATCATAAAAAAACCGATAGGTATCGGCATTACGACTTTATCATGTGGATATGAATAAGCAAAACCGCCCATAATTGCAAAGATTGCTCCAGATGCACCAATCAAGGTTGTCCAATTAGCGGGATATTCCAAATTTAAAAAAGAATGAGCAAGAGTCCCACAGATTCCTCCTATGATATATATCAAGATGAATTTTTTCCATCCAACTCTGTTTTCAAAAGCTGTTCCAACAAAAAATAAAACAAGCATATTTCCAAATATATGTAAAAATCCTCCATGAATGAACATTGAAGTAAATAAAGTATAAGCCTGAGGTAAGTATTCTGGTGTTAAATAAATTGGTCTAAAACCTAATCCAGCATATTCTGTACTGCCTAAAACTTGACTTTGAAATAAAATAGTAATAACAAAAACAACAAAGTTAGTTAAAATTAAGGCATATGTGATCATATATTTTTTTGCTAAGAAAACTATCATTGAAACTATTATTATTGCAATTACAACAAAAGAAATCCAATGTTGAGGAAGTATTACTATGTCCATTTTCTTTTTCTCCAGTCCTGAATTATGAGTGCCAGGGTCATTGTGTATATAACAACTATATAAATAGTATTATCATTTTCATCTTGAAATGTTTTTTCTTTAAAAATCTGTTCTTCTGTTATTTTTAGATTCCAATCATAGAAAAAAACCTTTGAAAAAAACTTACTTACATTTTTATTATTAATAATTAATCCTGCTTCCCTATTGTTCATAAATGAGTTTTCATTCCAATTTATGCTAGATATTAATACAGACTCGTTATCGATTATTGCTCCTTTGTTGTGAACATTTGTAAAAATAGACCAATTTGTATAAATGAATTTTACCTTTACATTGTTTTTTTCTAAATAATTTTTTGTTTCATTTGTTTTTTGGTTTGTACTTTTATATACTGGATTAAAGTTCATAATGACTCTTACATCAACACCTTCTTTTGCTTTTTTACTTAAAACTTCTAAAAATGGATTATTTTTTTCATCCCAGTATCTATAGATATAAAGCTGCTCAATATAGATGCTTTTTTTTGCTGAATTTAAAAGATTATATATTTCATTGAAACTTGTATCAGGGCTGAAAACAGGTTTAACTGATATTTTTTCATAAAAAATTTCAGAATCAAAGCTTTTTTTATAGTTGCCCTTATAAAAATAGCTATCTAGATAATAATCATATGGTACGTACCAATCTATTTCATCAAAAGTAAATATTTCATTGTAATTTTTATTCCAGTCATCTAAAAAAACACTTAAATAATATTTTGAAAGATTCTTATTTTTTACCGCAATCCCCCATTCTCTGTTTCCAAAGCTAGGATGAATTGGAACTCCAGTTTCAGCCCAATTACAGCTTTCAACAATAGTTGTAATGTTATCAATTAATAGATACTTAGCATGATTAAAACGATATCTAGAAAATAACTTCTTATCTTTGTTTGAAGTTTTTATTCTTATTTTTCCCCCATAATTATGGATTCTATTTAGCAGATATTTTTCTGTATCGCAAACACCACCAACAGGTCCGCCTTCAATCAGAATATTTACAGAAACTTCTCTATTAAGACAATTGATTAGTTCATCACAAAGATAAGGATTAGTAAATTCATACATATTTAGATAGATTGAACTATTTGCTAAATTCAGGTATTTTTTAATAGTTTCAAAACTAGAATCAGGTGAGACAAATGGTTGAACAATCCCAGTAAAATTAAAAAATTCTTTTTTTAAGTCAGTCTGTCCTATCCTATAGATTCGCTTAGAGACAAAATCTGAGCTTGTGTTTGTATCAACAAAAAAACTGTTCTTTTTATTTCTTTTATAAATTATTCCTTCACCTAAACTTTCTAAAGGCTTTGATTTCCAACTGGATTCACTTTTTGAAATATTTCCATAAAAAAAACTATCAATTGTATGGTTAAATGGATTTTTTAGTGAAATCATTCCTTTCTCATTTGAAAAGTATATTTTCACTAGATTTTTTGTATTAGATATTTTTCCATCTGAATCAATATAAAACTCAAAATCAGGGTCTTTATTTGTTTCAAATCTATAATCCTTTGCAGATTGAGTGATACATAGAAAACTTTGAGGTTTGATGATAGTATTTTTAGGAAAAATAATTTTATTTTGTTTTAGTTTATTTTCATAGGGTTCATTTGTGATATAGAAATTAGAAATGTTGATCTCTTGATTGCTTGGATTATAAAGTTTAAAAAACTCGTTTTTTATACCGGAATGTGCATGATAATAAACTTCAGTAAAAATTAGTTTTTTTTCATAAAAATTAGGTTTAGTGTCAATTATTTTTATTTCAAAAGATAAAACATTGTTTGTTTCATCGATTTCATCAACAATGTTATTTTTATCTGCATATACATAGATTTTATGTGTTCCACCAGAAAAATCTATTGTATCAACAAAGGAAGATGGATATTTTTGATATTTAGATACAGTTTCATAGAATTTTGTTCCAATTAAATTTTTAGGATCAATTTTGTCTTTGTAAAATGAAACTAGAACATTAGTTCCATTATTTATTCCAAGGTTTTTCAAAAAAGCCTTGATTCTAATGTTTTCTCCTTGAAAAATCTTGTTTGTTTCAATTTTTTCTTCATTATAAACCTTTATTTTTTTGATCCATAGATCAGGATCAGTAATAGTTATATCAAAATTTATTTCATCTGATTCATTTAACTTTTTTTCAGATTCAGCAATAATCTTGATTTCTCCTTCATATAATCGACTGCAGGTTGTAACTTTTAGAATTGTTTTAATTGTTTCATTTGGTTTTAAAAATAATGTTTTTTCTGTTATTTCTACATTAAAGCCGTTTGTCATTTCTTTAATTTTTACTGTGATATTATCACAGAAATCACCAAGATTTTGTATTTCTAAATCGATTTTCAATTCATCATTTTTTGAAACTAAAAAATCTGTTTTTTTACTGATAATCTTTGTTTTCCCTCTTTTAAGTAAAATATTTTTTGTTCCTGGTGTCGGTATTCCTTCATAGTAGTCTGTTTTTGAGTTATTCGTCTTTATGGGATTAATCTTTGAAAGAGTAAAGTTTTCACCAATATCTTGAATTGGTGCACCTAAAACATCTGTATAGTTATTTATCCATTCAAGATAGTCAACTGTAGAGTTTGTACTGTTTTTTAGAATTAGTTTATCTCCAGAGTTACCAAGGCCATTACCAATACTTTTATCATCCACATAAAGACAAATTGTTTGATTAGAGATATTGTAATAATCAAAGATTCTTGTCCCATGATCAGTTATAATAGCATAACCTTTTTTTGGGATTATGTACGATTTATTTCCATAATCAAGATTTACTTCTAAAGTATCTTTATATCTGTTATCTGTGATTGTGTATCCTGAAATATTTATGGAATGATTTGTTGGATTGTATAGTTCGATCCATTCATTGTAATACTCGTTTTCTATTGGATTATACATTACTTCGTTTATTATCAAATCCGCTTTAGAAGTAGTAGATGCAAAAATAATCATAAATAAAAGAAGTAAAAATAAGAGGGCGGGGAGGGATTTGAACCCCCGTATGAGGATCTGCAGTCCCCCACATA
>CAYYOO010000062.1:0-7705 GCA_964473335.1 uncultured Thermoplasmatales archaeon | reverse complement strand
AAATTCCTTTATCGCTAATCTTTGCAATTGATTTTGCTTTTTTTTTACCACTTGCCTTTCCTTCTTCAGGAAAAAACATTTTACCAACGGCGTGTTCTTTTCCTAGACCCAAAGAAAACGCTTGAAAACCACCGCTGTCAGTAACAAGTGGCTTATCCCAGTTCATAAATTTATTAAGACCGCCGATTTTCTCTATTACATCTGCATTTGGTTGGAGCATTAAATGATATGTGTTAGATATCAAAATCTGCGCTCCCAATTCATTTAAATCCTCATTTGATAAGGCTTTAACTGTTGCTTTTGTTGCAACTGGCATTAATTCAGGTGTTTTTACTTTACCATGTTTAAGTTCTAAAACACCAGATCTTGCTGATCCAACTTCTGAATTTATCTTAAAATTTAAAAAACCCATTTTTATTTAGAAAAATTATAGGACTATTAAATATTTTCTTTTTGAAAAATGATAAACGAAATATTATGGTTTGGACTGCTAATTACTAGCTTTATAACAGTTATACTAGCATACAAGTTATTTGGAAAAATAGGTCTATTTGTTTGGACAGGTGTGGCTGTAATCCTTGCAAATATACAAGTGATGAAGACAATAGAAGTATTTGGTTTAGTAACGGCCCTTGGAAATGTAATTTATGCATCACTTTTTTTAGTAACAGACATTTTAAATGAGAATCATTCAAAAAAAGATGCGAAAAAATCTGTATTTATTGGTTTTTTTGTATTAATTTCAATGACGATCATAATGCAAGTTACCCTATTATTTACCCCTGATCCCTCTCAAGAAATTAACTTAGAGCTAAGTGAAAGTTTATCTACAATATTTTCTTTTATGCCACGAATTGCATTTGCTAGTTTAGTTGCATATTTTATTTCACAAAATCATGATGTTTGGTTTTTTGATAAACTCAAAAAAAAGTATGGAGAAAAAAACCTTTGGTTTAGAAATAATCTTTCAACAATTACAAGCCAATTACTTGATAATATTATTTTTACATTAATTGCTTTTGCTGGATTTTATCCATGGGACATAGTATTTCAAATATTTTTAACTTCATTAATTTTGAAAGTTATTGTAGCAGGTTTTGACACACCATTTGTGTATATTGCTAAAAAAATAAAATCAGGAGTATTATGATTTTGTAAACAAGGTTTTTATTATATTTTAGTACAGATCATAAACCGTATCAGAACCAAGTCCAGGAACCCTAAATTCAAATATAGCTACAGCACCACCCTCTGGAAGTATTGTACCCCAAACATCAGTCCTACTTGGACAGCCATTAAAACAGGCTGATAGATTTATTGTCATCATTACCATATCCCCGCGGTTAATAACAGGGGCATCGGCATCGCATGAATTATCTGCATCCTCAAGTTCTATCAAACCAAAAGTATTGGCTCCCTGGTCAAAAATACTATTTGCTCCATCTACGCTATTAAAAACTCCATCATCAGGAACATTTTCAGAAAACTTAGGTTCTTCACTATTATATACCAAAATATTTTTAACTGTAGAATTTGAAATCTCAAGCACCGCTTGACTGAGGTCAATACTAGGTGAACCTGCTCTTGAGGCAACAGTCATTGTCATATTATGAATTCTTGTATCATACAATGTTCCACCAATAGTTCTATCATCTTTCTGACCTTCTATATCAATTATTCTGATACCTGATGAAACTTCTTCCGATGTTTGAGAACCAGATTCCATACCTGTTATTTCAAGCTTATTTGCAGTTTGAACAAAAACTGATGCAGCTATACCTGCAATTAAGACCATAGCAATAAAAACAATCATGGCACCAATACCAATTGCGGCCTTAATATCATCTAATGGTAAATTTACTC
Source organism: uncultured Thermoplasmatales archaeon (assembly GCA_964473335.1). Classification (GTDB taxonomy): domain Archaea; phylum Thermoplasmatota; class E2; order DHVEG-1; family DHVEG-1; genus CAYZTD01. Next base: position 5,842 of record CAYYOO010000062.1, on the reverse strand, counting down.
TTTTTCCCATCCAGCATCCCATCTCTTTTGAATATATACTTGTTAATACAAATGAATAGTCAGATGATTTATTACCTTTATTTGCAGGTGAATATGCAGGTGAATATGCATGTAAAAGATTTAAGTACAAAAAAAACATAAAAAAAATAATGAAAATAAACGAAATATTTTTTTCAATACAAGGAGAAGGAAAATGGACTGGGAAACCAAATATTTTCCTAAGATTCACAGGTTGCAACCTAAAATGTGAATATTGTGACACTAAGTATGCATATTATAATGGAAAAGAATTTTCAATTGATGAAATCACAAAAAAAATAAAAGATTACAATTGTAAAAAAGTTTGTATAACCGGTGGAGAACCTCTTTTACAAGATAATCTAAACAATTTAATTGATAAACTGATTGATCTAAACTATGAAATATTGATTGAGACAAATGGCAGTATCAATATAGAAAAAATATCCCAAATAGATAGAATACTAATCTCTCTTGACATAAAATGTCCTTCTTCAAAAATGCATGAAAAAATGAATTTTGAAAATATTAAAAAATTGAAAAAAAAAGACCAAATCAAATTTGTAATAAAAGACAAAAAAGACTATGAATATTCAAAAAAAATAATTGAAAAATATCAACCTAAATGCCAAATTTTTTTCCAACCAGTTTGGAAAAGTAAACCTGATAAACTTGCAAAATGGATACTAGAGGATGGATTGAATGTAACCTTAGGTTTGCAGATACATAAAATAATTTGGAGAGATAAAAAAGGAGTATAAAAGGTTAATATTTTATACTTCTCGTTAATACACACAAACTATATACACGATTAGTGTATTCTGAGATAAAAATTAACATTGATAATATAAAATAATAATTAGATATATGAGGTGAGAAAAAAATGCAACCAAATATGGCTTATGATAGAGCAATCACCGTCTTTTCACCAGATGGTAGATTATTTCAAGTTGAATATGCTAGAGAAGCAGTTAAAAGAGGAACTACAACCGTTGGTTTGAAATATGACACAGGAGCAGTACTAATAGTTGACAAAAGAATTACATCAAGATTAATTGAACCTGGTTCTATAGAAAAAATATTTGAAATTGATGAACACATAGGTTGTGCTACCTCCGGTCTTGTTGCAGATGCTAGAGCTCTTATAGATCGGGCAAGGATTGATGCACAAATAAATGACATTACCTATAATGAAAAAATTCAAGTTAAAACACTTGTAAAAAGAATTTGTGATTTCAAACAAACATACACCCAATATGGCGGAGTGAGACCTTTTGGTACAGCTCTTCTTATAGCCGGTGTTGACGAGTCAGGCCCTAGATTATTTTCTACAGATCCATCTGGCGCATTAATGGAATACAAGGCAAGTAGCGAAGGATCAGGCAGATCTGGTGCTATGAGCTTTTTTGAGAGCAACTACAAAGAAAACTTAGAGCGAGAAGATGCAATAAACATGGCAATAAAAGCACTGTACAAAGGAACAGAAGGAAAACTAAATGCTGATGCAACAGAGATAGGTGTTGTCGACAAAGAATTTGATTTCAAGATAATTCCACAGGATGAAACAAAGAACCTTGTGACCAAAGCTGTCGGAGGAAAGTAATTTTGGTAAGCCTCGATAAAGCAGTTATAGCCAAATTCAAAAAGGATAATGAACATTTTGAAATATTAGTTGATCCTTATGCTGCAGCAGATTTAATAGAAGGAAAAGATGTAAACATTCTAAAAAATCTAGCTATAGACTCTGTATTTGAAGATGCAAAAAAAGGAGAACATGCATCTGAAGAGTCAATTCAAAAAGTATTTGGAACAAACAATATTGAAGAAATTGCTAAAAAAATCATTAAAAAAGGAAGCATCCAACTAACAACCGACCAAAGAACAAAAATGCAAAAAAACAAGGAAAACAGGATAGTTGAGATAATTTCTAAAAACGCAATGGACCCAAAAACAAAATCACCTCATCCCAGACAGAGAATAGAACTTGCAATCAAAGAAGCAGGTATACATATAGATCCTTTTAAACCAGTTAGCGAACAAGTAAAAACAATTGTTGAATCCCTTAGACCAATTATACCCATATCTATGGAGCAGATAAGGATATCGGTAAAAATTCCACCTGAGCAAATTGGAAAAGCCTATGGAACCATAAGAAACTATGGTACACTAGAAAGAGAAGATTGGCAGTCTGATGGAGCATGGGTTGGAATTATTAGAATTGCTGCAGGTAAACAAAATCAATTTTATGAAAAAATAAACGATGTAACAAAAGGCAATGTTTCCACAAAGGTTTTAAAGTAGTTTCTATACAGGTTAAGAGTTTTATGTCAGAAGAAAAGCGAGAAATTGTGATCCCCAGCCAGTTTTTAGGCGATATTAAAAACAAAAAAGCAGGTAACGGGACATATATAGAAAACGGTAAAATATATTCAGAAGTCATAGGTGTTTTAAATACCACTTCAAAATATATTAGTGTTACACCTTTAAAAGGGATATATTCACCAAATGAAAACGATTTTGTAATTGGAGTAGTAATTGAAGCTATGGCTTCAAGCTGGCTTGTTGATATAAATGCAGCATATCCCGCACTTTTACATGTAAATGAAGTACCATGGCGTGTTGATTTTGGAGAAACCGAAAAATATCTGAATGCTGGAGATACAGTTATGGCAAAAGTATCTCAAGTCGATGAAGAAAAAAAACTACAGATTACACTTAAAGATAGGAATCTTTATAAGATAAAGGGAGGTAATATTATAAAAGCATCCCCTTCAAAAGTAAGAAGAATCCGCGGTAAAAAAAATTCAATGATGTCAATAATCAAAAAATATACAAAATGTAGAATGTTTGTTGGTGACAATGGACGTATATGGATCGATGGAGATCATAAAGCAATTGAAAAAGTAATTGATATAATAAAAATAATTGAAGATGAGTCAATATATTATGGCTTAACAAATAAAATTGAGAATCTTTTAAAAAAAGATGCAAAGGAAGTGCATTAAATGAAAAGTGATATTAAGTTATTTGAAAAAGGTAAAAGACTAGATGGTAGAAAACCAGATGAATTAAGAAAAATAAAGATTGATGTTGGAGTCCTTCACAGAGCTGAAGGATCTTGCTACCTTGAATGGGGCGGAAATAAAGTAGTTGTCGCAGTATACGGCCCAAGAGAAGCTATACCCAGACACACTCAGGATCCACTCAAAGCCATTGTTAATGCAAGATACAACATGGCAGCATTCAGTGTTGATGATCGTAAAAGACCAGGACCTGACAGAAGGAGTAGAGAAATATCAAAGGTTATATCTGAAGCACTTGAAAATATCATACTTCTTGGAAGATATCCTAGAGCAGCAATTGATGTAAATATTGAAATACTTGAAGCAGAAGCAGGTACCAGATGTGCTGGACTTACTGCTGCCGCAGTCGCACTAGTTGATGCAGGAATTCCTATGAAAGATATTCCCGTAGCATGTGCTGCAGGAAAAATTGATGGTAAAGTTGTTCTTGATCTTGGTAAAGAAGAAGATAATTTTGGTGATGCAGATCTTCCTATTGCAATTGCACCAAGAACAGGTGAAATACTTCTTCTTCAGATGGATGGACATCTAACTGAAAAAGAATTTGATGAAGCACTAAACCTTGCAATAAAAGGATGTAAGGATGTATCAGAGATGCAAAAGAAAGCAATTTATGAAAAATATTCCAAAAAACAAGGAGGGAACTAAAAATGGCTATCACTCCAACAATCAAAAAAGATTATATTATTAAACTTGCTGAAAAAGATATTAGAGTTGATGATCGTAAATTCAATGATTTTAGAGATATTGAAATTGAGACAAATGTTGTAACAAAAGCAGAAGGATCAGCAAGAGTAAAAATTGGTAAAACTCAGGTTATGGCCGGTATTAAAATGGATATGGGCGAACCTTATCCTGATTCACCAAATGAAGGTGTAATGACAACCGCAGCAGAGTTAATACCTCTTGCCTCACCTGATTTTGAAGCAGGACCACCTAGAGAAAATGCAATTGAACTAGCCCGAGTTGTTGATCGAGGTATACGTGAATCAAAGATAATTGATGTTGAAAAACTATGCGTAGAAAAAGGTGAAAAAGTATGGATCATATTTATTGACCTGCACATACTTGATTATGATGGTAATTTGTTTGATGCAGCATCACTTGCAGCACTTGCTGCTCTTATGACCGCGAAAATCCCAAATGAAAGATTCGAATTAGGAAAAGACAAACCTCTTCCACTTAGTGAACCACCAATATCTTGTACCGCTGTTAAATTCAACGGTGTTATTGTAATGGATCCATCGCTTGATGAAGAACAAATCGCTGAAGCAAGACTTACAGTTTCAACCGATGAAAAAGGCGACATTCGTGCTATGCAGAAAGGTTTAAATGGCAGTTTTACTGTTGATGAGATAAAAAAAGTTATTAAGGACTCTATAGATAACGGCAAAAAAATTCGCAAACAATTATATAAAAGTGTGGGAAAGTAAATGGCAAAAAGAACAAAAAAAGTTGGTTCAGCAGGACGTTTTCAATCAAGATATGGAGTTAAATCCAGATCAAGAATTAGAAACGTTGAGCTGACACAAAGAGCAAAACATACATGCCCAAGCTGTGGACACAAAAAAGTCAAAAGAGTTGGTACTAGCATATGGCAGTGCAAAAAATGCGGAATTAAATTTGCAGGTGGAGCATACAACCCAACAACTGAATCAGGACAAAACGTTGAAAAGATCCTAAGAGGAGAAATCATTCCAGATGTTGTTGAAACAGAACCTGAAGAACTTGTAGAGGGTGAAGAATAAATATGGCTGGATATAGATGCGGTCTTTGTAAAAAAAGTGTAAAGTTTGATGTCAAAAACATTGGTATGCAGTGCCCATATTGCGGTAGTAAACTATTTTATAAAGAAAGGCCAACTGTAGCAAAACGTATTACATCAAAATAAATTTCATTTTTTTATGAAAAAAGCATCGTTTACTTTAAATTTTGATTCAGATCTTGATTCTAGGTTAGTTCATGATGCAATCATACCAGAGATAAAACATAAAATTCCAAAAACAGATGTAAAAATATCTGTTAAGGACAAAAAACTTGTTTTAAAAATAGTTGCAAGAGATACTAGTTCTCTACGTGCAGCAGTTAATTCCTATCTTCGGTGGATTATCACTGCAGTTAATGTAAATAAAACACTATAGCTCTATTGTTTCATTTCTACCTGGGCCAATTGAAACAATTTTTATAGGAATATCTAGGTTTTTTTCTATAAATCTTATATATTCTTGAGCTTGTTTAGGTAAATCAGAAAGACTATTTGAAGAATTGTCAATTTTTTCCCAACCATCTAATTCAACATATACTGGTTTACATTTTTTAACATCTTCAATGTTTGCTGGGAAATAATCTATCTCTTCTCCGTTTAGTTCATATTTAGTACAAATTTTTATTTTTTTAAGACCATCAAGGACATCAAGTTTAGTAAGAGCTATTTTTGAAACACCAGACAGCATACATGAATGATTGACTACAACTAAATCAAGCCAGCCGCATCTACGAGGTCTACTTGTAGTTGTTCCAAACTCATGGCCCTTTTCCTGCAAGTGTTTTCCGTTTTCATCGAATAGTTCAGTTGGAAGAGGCCCTTCACCGACTCGGGTTGTATATGCTTTAACAATTCCAATTATTTCATCAATATTTCTTGGTCCAACACCTGAACCTATAGATGCTGCAGCAGAGACTGTGTGTGAAGAAGTTGTAAAAGGATATGTTCCAAAATCAACATCAAGCATTGTTCCTTG
>CAYYOO010000061.1:2813-7727 GCA_964473335.1 uncultured Thermoplasmatales archaeon | reverse complement strand
AACTACAAAAAAGAAAACATCATCTAAAAAAAGCAGCTCAAAAAAGGAGGAAAAATAGATGAGCAACCATATGAAACGATTAAACGCACCTAGAGCTCAAAGGATAAGAAGAAAAGAAAGAAAATGGGCTGTAAAACCATCAGCAGGACCACATCCAATAAAAAAATCCATTCCATTATCATATATCATAAGAGATAACCTACATCTAGCTGATACTCTAAGAGAAACCAAGAAAATCATATCAAACGGAGATATACTTGTCGACGGTAAAACAAAAAAAGATTATAAGTATCCAGTTGGACTCATGGATGTAGTATCGCTTCCTAAACTAAAAAAAGATTATCGCGTTCTATTTGATAGAAAAGGAAAACTTACCCTTGTCGAGATTTCATCAAAAGACTCAACCTGGAAACTATGTCGCATACAGAACAAAAAGATTTTGAAAGAAGGCAAAAAACAACTAAACCTACATGATGGAAAAAACAGATTAGTAAAAAAAGACGAATTTAACACAGGCGATGTTTTAAAGATCAATCTGAAAGATGATAAGATAGTTGATAAATATGAGTTTAAAAAGGGAAACGTATCTATGATCACTGGCGGAAGCCACATTGGTGAAATAGCCAACATAGAAAAAACTGATATAATTTCTTCTTCTAAATCTAATATATCTGTTATGAAAGGAGAAAAAGAATTTACAACACTGCAAAGCTATGTTTTTCCTATAGGTAAAAACAAACCTACAATAAAGATCCCTGAGGTGAAAGTTCAATGACAGCTAAAAAAGAAAAAAAGGTTAAAAAAAGTAAAAAGACCCTAAAACCAAAAATAGAAAAAATTACAGTGAACATAGGCGTTGGTGAAGCAGGGGAAAGACTAAAAAAAGCAGAAAAAGTAATCAAAAATATAACTAATCAAAAACCAGTTCAAACCCTTTCTAAGACCACAAACAAAGATTTAGCTCTTAGAAAAAGAATGCCTATAGGTTGTAAAGTTACCTTAAGAAGCAAAAATGCAGATGAATTTTTAAAACAGGCTCTAAGCACTAGAGACGGAAAAATTGCCGATTACTCATTTGATGATCAAGGAAATCTTTCATTTGGAATACCTGATCATACTTTATTTAAATCACAGAAATACGATCCAAACATCGGCATCTTTGGAATGGATGTCTGTATAACTATGGAAAAACCAGGCTATAGAATCAAAAAAAGACGTATTGCAAAAAGACATATTCCACATAAACACAGAGTCACTAGAGAAGAAACAATTGAATTTTTCAAAGATAAATACAATGTGGAGGTCATAGAATGAAGATAAAAGAGAAAAAGAAAATCTACGGAAGAATCGAAGGCTGTGAAAGATGCGGACGCAAAAGAGGGCTGATAAAGGCATATGGTCTACATATCTGCAGACAATGCTTCAGAGAAAAAGCCGAAGAACTGGGTTTTAAAAAATTTTCATAATCAAGGAGGAAAAAATATGTTAAATGATCCACTAGCAAATGCATTATCTTCCATGAAAAACGCAGAATTAAGAGGAAAAGGAGTATGCAACATACAGCCGTCATCAAAGCTTATTGGCGGAGTATTGAATCTGCTCAAAGAAAAAGGATACATCAAAGCTTTTGAGTATACAGACGACGGAAAGGCAGGTGTCTTTCAAGTAGATCTAAATGGAAATATCAACAGCTGCGGTGTTATAAAACCAAGATACCCAATAAAAAATGAAGATCTCGATAAATGGGAATCAAGATACCTTCCAGCTCAACATTTTGGATTATTAATTCTTACCACAACAAAAGGAATTCTATCCCAGGATGAAGCAAGAAAAAATGGAATTGGAGGGAAACTTCTAGCATATATCTACTGAGGTGATGACAGATGAAAATACCAGAAATTAAAAAAGAAATCAAAATACCAGAAAATGTAAACGCTTCAATAGATAATAAACTGATTACAATTAAAGGAGAAAAGGGCGAGTTATCAAGAGAGTTTTTCCATCCAAAAGTAGATATTAAAATTGAAAATGATAAAATAGTTGTTAAAGCTAAAAATGTTCGAAGAAAACAAAAAGCACTCATTGGTACATTTGAATCACACCTCAAAAACATGGTACAAGGAGTCTCACAAGGTTTTGAATATCAAATGAAAACAGTTTTTTCACATTTTCCAATTAAAACTTCAGTTGAAGAAGATTATTTCTTAATTCAAAACTTTCTAGGTGAAAGAGCACCTAGAAAAGCAAAGATCCTAGAAGGAGTAAAAGTAGAAAGCAAAGGTGACAGTGTAACAGTTTCTGGAGTGGACAAAGAAAAAGTAGGGCAAACCGTAGCAAACATTGAAAGGGCAACAGCAGTAAAAAGAAGAGATATCAGAGTCTATCAAGATGGAGTATACAGAATTAGCAGAGGTGAATAAGAATGGCAAAAAAGGACATTATTAAAGAGCTCACAGATATCAAAGGAATAGGTAATGCTAAAGCTGAAGCAATCTATGATAATGGTTTTGACAGCATTGAAAAAATTAAAAAAGCAAAAAAAGAGGAACTAACCAAAATAAACGGTATAACTGACTCTATTGCAGATAAAATAATCAAAAATTATAAAGTAAAAGAAACAAAACAAGAGAAAACCAAAAAAACTAAAGAAGGAAAATCAGAAACTAAACCAAAGGAAAAAAAGGACGAAAAGACTGAGAAAAAAGAAGAAGTAAAAAAACCAGAAAAACCTAAAGAAAAAAAGAAAAAAATCATTCCAAAAAAGAAACCAGAACTATCAAAGGAACTGAAAATAGAACTAGAGAAAAGGAAAAAAATCAAAGAGAGAACACCAAAATTCAGACGGGAAGAATGGTATAGATATAAAAGAGTTAAACAAAACTGGCGCAGGCCGGATGGTATTCATTCCAAGATGAGAATGAATAGAAAATATCGTCCAGCTAGAGTAAGAATCGGTTTTAGAGGACCAAAAATTACTCGCGGATTACATTCATCAGGCTTTGAAGAGGTAATGGTTTATAACACAAAAGATCTTAAAAAAATTGATCCTAAAACACAAGCTGGAAGAATCGGCAGTTCAGTTGGTACTAAAAAAAGGATAGATATTGAAAAAGAAGCTGAAAAGCTTGATATTAGAATACTTAACATTCAACATGAGAGGTAAATAAAATGGCAGATTTAAGGAACCAACAGAGAATGGCATCAGAACTCCTTAAATGCGGTAAAAACAGAGTATGGATGGACCATGACCGTATAGATGAAATAGCAAAGGCTGTCACTAAAGAAGATATTCGGCTTTTGATTAAAGGAAAAGCTATAAAAGCAAAGCAAAAGAAAGGAATATCAAGTGGCAGGAAAAAGTTTTCATTCAAACAAAAGGAAAAAGGTAGAAGATCAGGTCACGGAAAACGTAAAGGCGCAAAATATGCACGTCTACCAAAAAAAGAAAGATGGATGAATACGATTAGAGCTATCAGACGATATTTAAAAGATCTTAGAGACAGTAAAAAGATCGATAAATCAACTTATAGGAAATACTATATGAAAGCTAAAGGTGGTGAATTTAGAAGCAAACGTCATATTGAAACGCATCTAAAATCAGATGGTGTCCTAAAGGAGGATAAAAAATGAGCCACGGTCCTAGATACAGATTAAAACCAAGACGAAGAAGAGAAGGTCTTACAGATTATAGAAAAAGATTAAATCTTTTAAAATCAAATAAAGCAAGGATGGTAGTAAGAAATACAAATAAACAGATTATCGTACAATTTGTAGAATATGATGAAACTGGAGATAAAATAATAGCTCAGGCTTTATCAAAAGAACTGAAAAGCAAATATAACTGGAAAAAATCAATATCAAATACACCTTCAGCTTATCTAACAGGTTTTTTAGCAACAAACAGAGCAAAGGACAAAGGAGTAAAAGAATGTGTTCTTGATATCGGTAGACAAAGACCGGTATCTGGTTCTAAGGTTTTTGCATCTTTAAAAGGTGCTCTTGATGCAGGGATTGATTGCCCACATAATTCAGAGAAATTACCTAATGATGATAGAATAAATGGAAAGCATATTGATGATAAGTTAGCATCTGAAATTGACAAAATAAAAGATAAGATCTCTGGAGGGAAATAATGGCAGACAGAAGAAAAGGCAGAAAAAAGGGTAGAAGAAAAAGAAGAGAACCAGATGAAGTAAACTGGGAACCAAAAACAAAACTAGGAAAAATGGTAATATCTGGTAAAATAAAAACAATGCATGATGCAATAGATACTGGTCTACCTATTAGAGAGTCAGAGATTGTGGATTTACTTCTCCCGGGATTAGATGATGAAGTAATAGATGTGAACATGGTTCAACGTATGACCGACTCTGGAAGAAGAGTCAAATTTGTTATAACTGTCGCTGTTGGAAACAACAATGGATATGTTGGTTTTGGACAAGCTAAAGGTAAAGAAGTAGGAGCAAGTATCAGAAAGGCAATAGATAATGCTAAACTAAATATTATTGAGATCAGAAGAGGTTGCGGATCATGGGAATGCGGATGTGGAAAACCTCATACCGTACCATATCAGATCGATGGAAAAAGCGGGAGTGTGGAAATCAAATTAAAACCTGCACCACGTGGTATTGGCCTAGCTACTGGAGAAGTTGCAAAAAAAATCCTTACTCTTAGTGGTATTGAAGACTGCTGGGCTTTTACAAAAGGAAAAACTAGAACAACTGTTAACTATGCAAAAGCAGTTTTTGATGCATTGATAAAAAATGCTGAGATGAGAGTTCTTCCAAGCCAAATAAAAAAAGTAGGTGTTGTTTCTGGAAGTATTAAACTTCCCGATGAAAAAGAAGATACAAACAAACAAGTTAAAGAGGCATAGAAAATATGACATTTGCAGCTGTACGTATTAGAGGAAAA
>CAYYOO010000061.1:0-2713 GCA_964473335.1 uncultured Thermoplasmatales archaeon | reverse complement strand
ATCAAATATCGTGAAATTCCAGAGGTAAAACCTTTATTTAGATTAAATCCACCAAAAAACGGTTTTAAAAGTATTAAAAGGACTTTTAACAAAAAAGGATCTCTTGGATATAGGGGAAAAGAAATTAACAGCCTTATTGAAAAAATGATTTAAAGACATTTAAATAGATATCCCAAAAGTTTTTTATATACCGGTGTTCTAATATTTCTTATCCGATTTAGAAGAGGGGTAAATTAATGGAAGAAGAAACACTATATAATATTGAAATACACAAACATGATAAAGGCTATCTAGGAAAGCTTTTTTCAGATATGGATGGGGTAAAAGAATTTGAAAGTGAATATCTAGATAAGCTTCTTAGAGACATGACTATTGATATGGAACTAGCACTTGATGAATTTTCAAATAGATCCCGCGATTTCACCGAAGGAGCTAAAAAATTCTAAAAATTTCTTTTTTATTTGTTTTTTTAAGGGTAAGCTTTTTAAATGCTTTTAGTATTGGTTGGTCTTACTATTTATAAGACATGGTGAATTAATTTGAAATATACACGATTTGAAAAAGCAAGAATTGTCGGAGCACGTGCCCTTCAAATATCCATGGGTGCACCTACATTAATTAAAGTTCCAAAAGATGTTGTGTCTCCAATTGATATAGCAATGCTTGAATTTAAAAAAGATGCAATTCCAATAACAGTTAAAAGACTTGCAAACAACTGAGAGGGAAGATAAATGGTAGAAAAGACCCCTAAAAAATCAGAAGAAGAACCTATAGAAAAAAACAAAGAAACATCTGAGGAAAAAACTGATGAGATGACAATCTCAGAAGAAACATATATGACTTCTGGTGCACATATCGGAACAAGACAGAAAACCTCAGATATAAAAGAATTCATCTACAAAGTTAGAAACGATGGACTTTACATTATTGATGTGAAAAAAACAGATAGTAGAATAAAAACTGCAGCTAAATTTATCGCAAAATATGACCCTAAAGAGGTTCTAGCTGTAAGTGTTCGTCAATATGGTCAAAAACCCATCAGAAAGCTCTCAGAGCTTACTGGGATCGAAATAATTGATGGAAGATTCAGACCTGGAACTCTAACTAATCAAACATCAAGAGGATTTCGTGAACCAGAACTTGTTATTTTAACTGATCCACTAGCAGATCAACAAGCCCTTCATGAGGGAAAAAACATTGGAATACCAATAGTCGGTCTTTGTGACACAAACAATGAGACACGTTATTTAGATATAGTTATTCCAACTAACAACAAAGGTAGACGTGCCCTTGCACTAGTATATTGGCTTTTAACAAGAGAAATTCTCAAAGAAAGAGGAGAAATCAAAAAATACGAGGATTTCAAAGCAACTATTGAAGATTTCGAAGCTGAAATATAAAACAATTTTTTTAATCTATTATTTATTTATCTAATCAAAAATACAACAAAAGGAGAATTATTTTGAAAGTTGTAGTAAATGATAATATTATTCTAATAGGTACTGCGCATATTTCTGAAGACAGTGTTAAAGAGGTAAAAAAAGCAATAAAAGAATATAAACCTGATATTGTCGCAGTCGAGCTTTGTAAAAGAAGATATGATTCTATCACAAAAAAAGATTCCTGGGAAGAAAAACCAGTTACAACCTTATTAAAGGGAAATAATGCCTATTTTATGCTCGCACAAACTTTCTTATCATCCATTCAAAGAAAACTGGGTAAAGAATATGGTGTCGAACCAGGTTCAGAGATGATAGCAGCCATAAAAGAAGCTGAAAAAAACAATATCGATGTAGCCCTTGTAGACAGAGATATATCTATCACTCTTAAAAGAGCCTGGAAAAAAATGGGTATTAGAGAAAAATTCAGACTTATATGGGAGTTTCTTAAGGCAATTGTCGGTTTTGATGAAGAAGAGCTTGAAGAGCTTGATTTAGAAGAGATAATGGACCAAGATGTGATAAGCTCCATGATGGAGGAATTTGGTAAAATTGCTCCAAGTGTTACAAATGTCTTGATACATGAGCGGGATGAATATATTGCAAGAAAAATACTAGATGAAAGCAAGAAAGGAAAGATTGTAGCAGTTGTTGGTGCTGGACATCTAGAAGGCATTCAAAAACATCTAAATAATCCAAATAGAGATCTTGATTTAAAAGAACTTGAATATGTTCCAAAGAAAAGATTTAGTATTTTAAAAATTGTTGGATATGCTATACCTGTTATTTTTGCTTCTTTACTTATTTATATTATTTATACGGGGGGACTTGAAAAAGGTCTTTTTGTATTTGGAATGTGGTTTTTGATTAATGGAACACTATCTATGATTGGTACAATTATTGCTCGTGGACATCCTCTTACATGGCTTACAGCTTTTGCCGCAGCACCTCTAACGTCTCTTAATCCAGCTATAGCTGCTGGGTGGGTTGCAGGATGGGTTGAAGCAAAACTAAGAACTCCTAAAATTAAGGATTTTAAGCAATTATCAAAACTAGAAAGCATTAGCGAATTCTGGAAAAATAGAGTGATAAAGCTACTTTTGGTTGTAGCACTAGCCAATTTAGGAAGTATGATAGGGACATTTCTCGCATTAACTTATCTAGGTCTTAGCATATAACATAATTTACAAAAAAATTCATAAATAACCTATTTGATAGACGAGATAAATTATGAGTAAAGAAAGAAAAGTCTACACATCATTTCATGATATTCC
>CAYYOO010000060.1:0-7789 GCA_964473335.1 uncultured Thermoplasmatales archaeon | reverse complement strand
TGTTAAAAATAGCCATAATTCCTTTTTTATATTTAGAAAAACACCTTAAGATACAAGTTTTTAAAAAATTGAATTAATTTAAAATTTTCAAAAAAACAACTTCTAACGATAGTTTTAGGTATCGTAAGAGTTGACCATGACCATTCTGTCTCGTAACCTGTGTCATCTTTTGCTTTAACTTCAATACTATAAGTACCAGATTTTTGCCAAGTATGTTTAATAGTACATTTTTCTCCGGATTCATACGGGCCAAGCCAATCAGTAACCTCTCCATCTGTAAAATCCCACTTTAACCAAATTTGATCGTTTTGAGGGTCGATTGTGCTTGTTGAAAATTCATATTCTTTACCTACAATACCACTTGAAATCCCCTCAGGTTTTTTAGGTGGATACAAATAAGGATCTTGTACATATACAGTTAAAGGTTCTGACCATTCACTATCATACCATACCCCATTTTTATAAGCCATGCCCATTCCTCTTAAATGATATTCTCCAGGTTCTTCCCAATAATAATAAATATCAATTTCTTCACCTGAGCCATATGGCCCAGTTGTTCCTGAAATTTCTCCGTTGCCAAAATCCCATCTAAAATATAGTGCACGACCTTCAGGGTCTATACAAGTGCTTTTATAGTGGTGCCAGATATATGCCCGCGGATGTGTTTCACCATATGGTTTTGAAGGTGGATTAGGGTTTTTTTGATCTGTATTTAAATCTGTTTTTTTATTTATTGAAAAGTTACTTGTAATAGTTGCTTGTGAAAGGGTTGTTCCTAAAAATACCAATATTAGAAATATACATATTAATTTTAAAACTACTTTTTTTCTCATAATATTCTCTATTATGCCATATATTAAAGTTTATTTAAATAATTTATTATATATAATACATTTTTTAAAAATAAATACAGTTTAAAAGTAGTGGTTTATTGCTCTCTTTAGTAAAAAAGGAATAATTAAAAAAATAAAAAATCCAAGAATAATATACTCAATAAAAACAGATACATAATTAACAACAGTCGTTTCTTGTAATATATAGTTCATAAGAAAATACAAAAGAAAAATCAAAAAAAGACCAAGAGAAGAAATAATTACTTTCTTTTTTAAATCAAAAAAATCTGTAGCATATCCTACAAATTTTTCTTCTAGAGGTATAAAAATCGCAGCAGCAAATAAAATCCCTCCTGCTTGACCAATTTCATTAAAACAATTTGGAAAAAAATAAACAATTGAATACCATGAAACAAAAGAAAATAAACCAAAGAATGGAAGCTTTATAATTAGTGGAACTTCCTTAAAACCATTAAAATAAGGTTTAATCAATATGAATATTTCCAAAACAAATAAACCAATTATAATACCACCCAAAACTTCAATGATATCATGGACTCCTAATATCACCCGGGAAATTGAAACTAGTGCTATAATTATGATACAGATACTTTGAATTATATATTTTTTTATGTTTTTAATGAAATTATAAAAAATATATCCCCAAAAAGACACACTTATCTGTGAATGAGCACTGGGAAAACCAAAGGTTCTTTCAATCTCTGTACCATTTCTTATGTTAGTAGATGGTCTTGGATCTTTTATGAATGATTTTATAAAAATATTGATAAATGCAGAAAATAAAAAAACATAAATTAGGTTTTTACCAAAATTCTTGTCAATTCCATAATAAAATATGGCAATTACTATGATAAAGAACTTAGGATCGCCTACAAAAGTAATAACTTGAAAAATTGACTGAATAAGTCCATTCTCAATATAAAAAGACTCATTATAACCAAAATATAATAAAATATATCCAAAAAATATGATAAGAAAAACAATTGCAAAAAAAACTATATATTTTTTAGATTTCAAAATTATTGAATTAATATCCATTTTAATATAGTAAAAGAAAAAACCATTTTTATAGTTTAATAAAAAACTAAAAATCTACTTCATTTGAATATTTTGACAAAATAAAATAAAAACCAATTCCAATTAAAACTAAAATTATTCCTATAAATATTATTTCAACAGATATGAAAAATATCATAAAAACTGAACTTAATATTCCAAAAACTGGTAGAACTGGAATATTTTTAATATTTATATTGTAATAATTCCAAGAGAGTCTGTACTTCCTTTTTCTTTTTCAAATCTTCTCTGTGTAAGAATTACTTTATCTCCTTTTTTTACCATTTTTCTTTTCTTAATATATTTTAATATTGGATTATGCCAACTTTTTTCTTTGTTTATCATATTTACTGGGAAAACACCATATGAAAAGCTTAAAAAGTCACAAGTTTCTTTGTTTCTGCTAAAAGAAATTATCCAACAATCTGGTTTGAACCTTGATATTCTTCTTGCTGTACTACCTGTTGAAGTCGTACTCAATATATATCTTGTGTTTAGAATCTTAGCTGCCTCGATAGCATTTAAAGATATTACATCAGCTTTTGTTAGTTTAGTATATGTTACTGTTTTCTTTAGATATTCTTTTAGAGTGCTTGGCAATCCTGCACCGTTTCTTCGCTTCTCTGTTGATTGAGCTATCTTTACCATCATCCTAACTGTTTCAACTGGATAAGATCCAACTGCTGTTTCTTCAGACAACATTACAGCATCTGTTCCATCGATTATTGCATTAGCTACATCGGTTACTTCTGCTCTTGTGGGTCTATTTGTTTCAGTCATTGATTTTAGCATTTGTGTTGCAGTAATAACAGGGATTCCTGCAATATTTGCACGTCTTATCAACTTTTTTTGTATCGTTGGAATATTTTCAATTGGAATCTGAATTCCTAGATCCCCTCTAGCAATCATGATTCCATCTGCAACTTTTAATAATTCATCAAAATTTTCTATTGCTTCATCTCTTTCGATTTTTGCAACAATAAAGATTTTTTTACCTTTTTTCTCTGCATAATTTTTAACTTTCAAAATATTATCAGAGTTTTCAACAAAAGATACACAAAATATATCGAGATCTTTTTTTAGTGCAAAATCAACAATTTCTAAATCTTTTTTTGTAACTGGATCTATGTATATTTTTTTCCCAGGTATGTTTATGCCCTTGTGCGAATATAATATTCCTCCCATTACTACTTTACATTTTACTTCTTCATCTTTTCTATCAATTACTTTAAGTTCGATATATCCATCATTTAGAAATATTATATCTCCTTTTTTCACACTCTTTGTTAATTTTTTATAGTTCACAGGAATAATTTTATTTGTACCTAAAATATTCTTTGTTGTAAGATTTATAATTTGTCCTTTTTCTAAATTTATTTTTTCATTTTTCAATTTACCTATCCTAATTTTTGCCCCTGGTAAATCTGCTAGAATTGGAATATTTATCTTTTTTATTTTAGATGCTTTTCTGATATTATTTATTAATTTTGAATGTTCTTCAAGAGTCCCATGAGAAAAATTTAGTCTTGCTATGTTCATACCCTCGTCTATCATCTTTTTTAGACAATCTGTAGATTTTGAGGTGGGGCCAATTGTACATATTATCTTAGTTTTATTCTTAGGTAGTTTTATTATTTCTTTATCAATCATTTTTATTTCCTTGTATTTTCTATTAATACGGGTATTTCATAGTTATTAAAATTTTCGAATATAAAAACAATATAACTATTAATATTATATAAAATTAGATATTTATTTAATATACCTAAGATTTTAATAACCTTTCATAATATTTACAAGTGCCGGTATTTAGGATTTCCCAAATTATCTTTTCAGTTACTTGACCAACACCTTTTATATTTCTTAAATTAAATTTCATAGTTGACAAAGGTTTATCTAATTGAGAAATAGAATAAGCAGCATACCCATAGGGTGATTTTTCTCTTTTAAGTTTTAATAAATAATCAATTTGATCAAGTATAACACTTACTAGATCATTTTCCTCTAAAAATTTGTGAAAAAGTTTTGAAGGGATTCTTTTATTTACATGATATTTTCTTAAAATAAAACTGAAACTATCATTTATTGAATCATAATATTCTTGAGTTGCATTTCCCCATTTATCCCCTTTGTATATATTTTCATAATTTTGAATGAGATCAGGGTAGTTTTCTTCTAAAACATTCATAAAATATTTTTTCTGATGTCCATCTTTCAAAGTCATCCCGCCGAATATCACAAAATCCAGATCACTTGCTTTTTTTATTGCTTTATCTATCAGAAAAGGTTTATCTGTAACAAAGGGTATCACCGGCAACAAAAACATTCCACATGAAATACCTTCTTTTTTAAATTTAGATAATAGATTTAATCTTTCTTTAGGTGAGGGTACATTTGGTTCAAAAATACTACTAATAGTTTCATCTACTGAAGAAAAACTCATACTTACTATTACTTTTGTTTTTTCATTTATTTTTTTCAAAATACCAAGATCCCTTTCGATTAATGTAGATTTTGTAAGAATATGGATGGGGCAATTATATTCTTCAAAGAGTTCAAGTGCCTTTCTTGTAAGCATATATTCTTTTTCAGCTGGCTGATAACTATCACCAACTCCACCACCAAGCATAATATATCCTTTTTTAAAATCACCTTTAAAATTATTATCTTTTTTTATTTCTTTTTCTAAAATTTCTATAGCATTTGTTTTAACTTCTACATCTTCACCAAAATTTCCTTTAACATAATAGTCTTCAGATCTACCATCACAATAAACACAGTTATGTGTACAACCCCTGTAAAAATTCATTCCATAGCAGGATATAAACCATGAATCAATTCTCTTTCTTTTTCTCAAGATGCTTTTTGCCTTTGTTTCTTTTATGTTCATTTTTACAATATCCAAAACAACCGAATCTATTATCAATGTTTTCTTTATTTCCAAAAAACATGAAAGTCTTTTATGGGGGCGCCATACAAGGCGCAGAAAATAGAGAAAAAAGAGCAAATATTCATAGAACAATTATTGATACCATCAGAGAAAATGGATTTAATGTGTATACTGAGCATACTACTGGAAAAAATTATAAAGAGGCAATTCAAAAACTTGAAAAATCAATAGGAAAGTTACCAACTGATGAAAAAAAGAGAAGGATATATGTCAGAGACAAGATGATAGAAGGTGTCGAAGGAGATATTAAAGCTGCAGTCTTTGAGGTATCAACACCCAGTCTTGGAACTGGAATTGAAATTGCACATGCTTATCTTCGACCAAGAATGAATCTTAAAAAAATTCCTATACTTACATTATATGAAAAAAATTATTGGCCTAACAAACTTTCAACTATGATCCAAGGAATTTCAGATAAAAAGGTTAAGGATTTTTATATTGAAGAATATTCTGATAAAGATGATCTGATATTAAAAACAAAAACATTTTTAAAAGAAAAAATTAGATAGAACTTAGGAGAAACATAATGACAATAACTGAATTACTAGTAATAATCGAATTTATGGTTTTATTCATAGAAATAATTGTAATATATCTATTGTTAAAACATTTAAAAGGTATAGATAGTCATTCTAACTATCTTGAAACTCATATAGAGCAACTTGAAAACCATATACAAAAAATGAACCAACATATAACAAGACTTGAAGAGCACAGCATAACTACTGAGGGAAATATTGATAGATTAGTAAAATGTATGGATAAAAAATAAATTTTAAATTATGTAGTTGTTTCATATATAATATAGTCTTTTTTCTTCATATCAACTGCATTATATACATTAATTGCATTTTTATTTTCTTTATGTACATATAATCTAATTTTTGATACATTCTCTAGTTTTGCTAGTTCTTTTACCTTTTTTAAAAGATTTTTAAAAACTCCTTTTTTTCTAAATTTTTTATCAACATATACACTTTGTATCCACCAAAAATCCTGATTACTCCAATCGCTCCATTCATAGGTAATCATCAACTGACCGATTATTTTGTTATTTTCTTTGGCTACTAAATAAAAACCTTTATTTTTTTCTTTTATTAATTTTTTTAAAGCTTTAGCTGTAGTTTCATATGATATTTCAAGATTTTCTGATTCTTTTGCTATTAGTACATTGAACTCTGCTATCTTTTTGCTGTCAGTTAATTTTGCTTTTCTAATATTCATGATTATGTTTAATGAAGAATAATAGATAAATATTTTATCTAATAAAAATATTAGATCTATAGATATAGCAATAATAGTAAACTACTAAAATAGTAAAGATATTCACACTCAGTTATGCGGGTGTGATCTAGGGGCTATGATTAGAGCCTTCCAAGCTCTAAGCACGGGTTCAAATCCCGTCACCCGCATTTCTATATCTCAGAATTCATGCAGGGGTAGCCAAGCATGGCCAACGGCGCAGGACTTAAGATCTAAAAATTATCAAAAGGGTTCGAATATTTTGATGAGACATCCTGTCTCGAAGGAGTCCAAGGGTTCAAATCCCTTCCCCTGCATCCTTTTAATGATTTTAACAGGAGAAAATCACATTTTTTCTAAAATTTATTCCCCAGCACTATTCTTCCGGTTAAAAAGAAAATATTCATTTTAATTTAGCAAAATTACTTTGTTTTTTCTTTACCGCATTTTATGCATTTTTTCCATTCATCTAAATTGCCATGTCCGCATTCTGGACATATCCATGCCATTTCTTATTCTCCTATAATTATTATAGTGTTTTCAAGAATATTAATAATTATGAAAAAAACAGTGAAAAATAGTAAAAAAATAGAATTTTTAATTTAAAATATGTCTTGTTTTATCTGTTATCTCAAGAATCTTTCTTCTTCCTTTCTTCTTTTCAGTAATATATCCTTTTTGAACTAGTATTCTTATTTTGTTCCTAGTTGTGGGCTTGCTCATATCTAGTTTTTCACCTATATCTGAATAGCTTGGTTTTATTCCATATATGTTTTTCTTGTATACGTATTCAATTATTTCTTTAAGGTGTTCATCTATTGGTATTTTTAGTTTTGGCTCTATTTCTTTTGTCTCTTTTTGTATCTTTGTTTTTTCTTGCAAGCTTATTGTTTCATCGTCTAGTGATATGATTATTGTATGGTTTTTTATGTATGCTATTTCTTTTATGTTTTGTATGAGCGCTAGCGCTTTTTTAAATCCGAGTTTTGTTATTATATAATCAAATCTATCAAAAAAGATTGCTTTGTTTTCTGATAGTTTTTCTATGTTTTTTATAATGTTTTTTACTTTTATCGAGTTTTTTTCTGATCTATCTGCTATCCAGTAGTAGTTTACAATGTTTTTAATATCATCTTGAAATTGTTTTTTTGGTGTTCTTGAAAAAATTATTCCACTGTATCCAATTTTTATCATGTCTTTATATGCTGTAATTGATTTTGTCGGTATTTTTTCAAATTCTAAATAAAGATATCCTTCTTTTAAATTGTATTTCATAAGTTCTTTTTTTAGTTCTTGTTCTCTTTTTACTTTTTCAGTTACATCTATTGTTTGCATTACTATTCCATCAAAATTTCCATTGATATCATATATTGGTTCCCATGAGCTTGAGGCATACCAAACGTTTCCATTCTTTTTTACTGCTTTGTATTCAAAGTTTTTACCAGATATTCCTTCAGAATAAGTCTTATTAAAAAGAGTTCTTGCTCTCTCATTATCATCTTTATGTACCCACCAGTTTACAGTTCCTATAAAGTCCTTAGGATAATAACCTGTGAATTTTTTTACATTTTTTGAAATATAACTAACATTTCCTTTTTTATCTGTTATTAAAAGTAGACTAGGTGCTGTTTCTACAATTGTTGAAAAAAGTTCCTTTCCTTTTTTTAGTTCTTCTTCTGATTTTTTT
>CAYYOO010000059.1:0-7804 GCA_964473335.1 uncultured Thermoplasmatales archaeon | reverse complement strand
TGCAAAAATCAAAGCTATTATTCCGCCTATTGGTACTAATAATGCTAAATTTATCATAACCTCTCACCCTGCTTGTCTGGTATTGGTAATTATTATATAACAATTATGCTTTTAAGAAAGAGTTAAACCAATTTTTTAAAGAGGTAACTTTAAATATTATGCAGACTAAATATAAATAATATTATATAATAATCTTAAATTACGAACTAGAATAAAAGACAAACAAATTGGTAATTATGCTGGACTATCTTGGAAAATTCATTGAAAAAAGACCTTGGCTTATAGTGACAATAGTGTTACTATTAACTATAGGGATGGCAACATTTTTGCCTCAAATTGAGATGAAAACTGAATTTGATGATTTTATGCCTGAAGAAGAAGTTGTAGAGGCAAATAATAGACTTATAGAATACTTTGGTCAAAATGTGAAAACAATGTTTTTATTTTTAGAAAAACAAGATATAAATAGCATACTCAATCCAGAATCTCTAAGAGAGATTTATTCTGTAGAACAAAAAATCAAGAAAACAAAAGAAGTCAATAATACAATCAGTTTAATTACTTTCATAGACCAGATATGCCAAATCGAATTTGGGAAAACGATAAATGACTGCAGTAACGAAGAGATAAATATTGTTATCAATGATATATTATCGGAAAAAATACCTAAAAAAATAAAATTTTTTAATGAAGACGATTCAAATGAGAAAATTGATTATTCAGTATTTCCAAAAATTTTCAAGGGAAAATCTATTGACAGCACAGATATTAAAAATGGTAATGTAGAATACAATAAGAATAAAATAAATTTTACTATAGAAGTTTATGATTTATCCAATATAGAATCTGATCTGAGACTACCTATAAATACAATAAATGTCTATGAATGGTATGTTGATTTTGATAATACACTAGGAATTCTAGAAGACATTGATTTAGATTATAAAATATCTGCTCATATAGAACCAAAACATCCCTTATGGGTCTATGGTAACGGGATATTAAATAACATAAAAAACATTTTTGAAAATTTAAAAAAGAGAGAGCTTTTTAATTCATATGAAAAAAGCGTTTATCTATGGCTTAAACCCCCTGGAGAAGAGATTTCTTTTCCAATTCCTCTAGAAACGGGTGAAATCAATCTAGATAGAGAAAAAAATGAGATAAAAATATCAATATCAAGAGAAGAAATTGGAAAATATGGAATAGCAACAGACCTTGGACGTTTTCAAATACCTGCAAAACTTGGTAATTTTGAAATTGGATCAAGATATTATCAGAGCTCAAAATTAATGCCTTGGAAAAGAGCGGTTGTAAATACAAGTTTTTTATTTGAAAAATTAAATATTGCAACAAAGAGACCGCTGATTGGAGATATTGCAAATAGATTACTACAAAAAATAACAGATAATAAAATACCTCTACAAGATTTTGATGATTTATTAAATTATTCAAATCAAGATATTCCATTACCGGATAGAATAGCCCTAAAGGATATCGAATCATCTTGGAAAAATTTTGATAAATATGATAAGGAAGGTGCAAAAGAAAACATATTATTTATCCGTCCAAATTTTTTTGATGATTTAAAAACAGGTATGAAGGGATTTGTTTCAAAAGATTTTGATGAAAAATATAGAGCAAGCTATAGTCTAGTTTTACTTGAGCTGAATAGAACCAAAGGCTTTGAAAATACAATCGAGTTAAATAAAGCAGTAATAAAAAATGTAGATGAATACGATAAAGAAAGTCAATATATCTCTATAAAAGTAACTGGTGATGGAGTAATATCTGCTGAAATCAATGAAGTAACTTCAGAGGCAAATCAGTTTATCGGCCCATCAATTTTTATTATTATTTTCGTTATTTTGCTTCTTAACTTTAGAAAGATATCTTATGTATTACTGCCGATGGTTGCCTTACTTATTGCTACTATCTGGCTTTTTGGAACTCTTGTTTTACTAGGTATGGATTTTAGTGTCATGCAAGTAGCATTAGTTCCATTGATCATGGGTCTGGGTGTTGATTATGCAGTACACATGTTTCATAACTATAGAATAGAACTTGACAATGGTAAAAAACCAGCCAAGGCAATAAGGGACTCGGTTAAGGAAATTGGAGGTGCCATGTTTTTAGCAATGCTTACCACAGTTATTGCTTTTATGTCCTTTTTAACTGCTACAGTACCTGCAATCAAGGATTTTGGAATATTACTTGGATTAGGAGTTTTTTATACTTTTATTACAGCTATAACAATCCTACCTGCTTTAAGATATATCATAGATAGAAGAGAAAACAAAATAAAACCAAAAAAATTAAAGAAATTTGATGTAAGTTTTATAATGAGTAAGGTAGCATCTGTAATTTTAAAACACAACAAAAAAATATTAATATTCATGATTATTCTTTCAGTTTTTTTTGCTTTCAATGCAATAAATCTAGATACAGGTTTTGACATTGAGCAATTTGCTCCTTCAGATACTCCTTCAATTGAATTATTCGAAGATATCAGTAAGGAATTTCCCTCCTCAACTCAAACTCAAGAATATATCCTAATCGAAGGAAATATTGCATCAGTAGAAGTTCTTGAAGGAATCTATGAAACTCATCAAAAATTTAATGATGATACGTTCATTGCCAAGAATCCAGATGGAAGTCTAAAAACAGATAGCATATACACAGTGATTCAAAGTGTAATAAAAAATAATGCAAGTTTAATAGATAAATACAATATTAATCCACAGACAGGTATTCCAAGATCAGACAAGGATGTAAAAAATCTATTTGATTATCTATACAGCAAAAAAACCACTAATTTTGAGGATTTTGACCTTGAAGACATAGATATGATGGATATCCAAAAAATGCAAGATCAAAAAATCGAGGTTGATGATTCTTCTGCTCAAACAAAAAGTGTTTTAAATAAAAACGAAAAAGGAGAATATGATGCAACGATAATCCGGGTTTACATATCATTTCAGGTTAATAGTGATGATCAAAAAGTTGATGATGTTTTGGAATTGCTAAAAGAAGAGTTATCAAATGATCTTTCAGATTATGGTAATGCAAAAGCAGAAATAACAGGACAAAACATAATAACTTTAACTATTACAAATTCATTAACTGACAGTCAAATACTTTCAACATTAGTATCAATTGTTCTTGCTGCGATTGTCTTAATTATTGCATATAAAAATCCTTTATTAGGCCTCATTGCAATGATTCCAATTGGTGTAACAATGATTTGGATACTTGGTACAATGTATCTTATTGGTTATACTCTAAATGCTTTAACAATAACTATTACTAGTATTACAATTGGAATAGGAATTGATTATTCTATACATGCAACAGAGAGATTTAGGCTTGTTGCAGATAAAACAGGAGATATTGAAAAAGCAATGTGTGAAACAATATCTCATACAGGCGGAGCGTTAGTAATTGCAGCGCTTACTACAGCCTGCGGATTTGGAATACTTGCTTTTGCGCCAATTCCACCACAGCAACAATTCGGAGTAATATTATCAATTACAATTCTTTATTCATTATTTACAACAATACTAATATTACCTTCAGTTCTAGTAAGCTGGGCTAAATTTAGAAAAAAAAGAAAAGGATACATTGTTACAACTAATGGCTTGAAAAAAGAAAATGGAAAATGGATAAAAGAAAAAAAGTCAGATGAAAAAGACAATAAATCTTGTTAAAGATAAAGTCTTTTTTTTGAATATTTTTCATCTATTTTGATTAATATACATAATATATACAAAATATTTATTTATGAGCCCTTGATTCGGGTTAATTACCTGAAAAATTGGGGCGAAAATATATGTCAGAATTAATGGTAAAAGAAAAATCATCTAAAAAAGAAGATACAAAAAAAAATTGGAAAAGTATGGACGGAAATACTGCAGCAGCCCATGTCGCATATGCTTTAAGTGATGTTGCGGCAATTTATCCAATTACACCCTCTTCACCTATGGGTGAAATGGCAGATGCATGGGCAGCTCAGGGACGTAAAAATATTTTTGGTCAAACAGTAAGTGTTACAGAAATGCAATCTGAAGCAGGTGCCGCAGGTGCAATACATGGTTCACTTGCAGCAGGTGCACTAACAACAACATTTACTGCATCACAAGGTCTTCTTCTAATGCTTCCAAATATGTTTAAAATAGCTGGAGAACTAATGCCCGCAGTTTTTCATATAGCTGCACGTTCTATTGCATGTGAAGTACTTTCAATTTTTGGAGATCATTCAGATGTTATGGCTGCAAGACCATCTGGTTTTGCTGAGATTGCTTCAGCATCAATCCAAGAAATAATGGATCTAGCCTTAGTTGCACATCTAGCAAGTTTGAAAGCATCTGTTCCATTTCTTCATTTCTTTGAAGGGTTTAGAAGTTCACATGAAATCCAAAAAATTGAAGAAATAAAATATGAAGATATGGAAAAACTGGTTGATCAAGATGCAATAAAAAAACATAGAAACAGAGCACTAAATCCAGAACACCCTCATATAAGAATGGGTGCAATGGGCCCTGATACATATTTTCAGGTTAGAGAACGAGGTAATGAATTTTATAATAAAGTTCCAAAGATAGTTCAAGAAGAAATGGATAAAGTCGCAAAGTTAACTGGCAGACAATATCATCTTTTTGATTACTATGGCGATCCAAACGCTGAAAGAGTAATAGTTATGATGGGAGCTGGTTCAAAAACAACTGAAGAAGCAGTAGAATATCTTAACTCAAAAGGTGAAAAAGTAGGAGTTGTAATTGTTAGGTTATATAGACCATTTTCAGCAAAAGATTTCTATAACACAATTCCAAAATCAGCAAAAAAAATAGCTGTTCTTGATAGAACAAAAGAACCAGGCTCATTTGGTGAACCACTCTATACTGATGTTTGTTCAGTGTTGCAACAAAAGAAAGATACAAGAACTATTGTTGGTGGAAGATATGGGCTTAGTTCAAAACAGTTCACTCCAACCATGGCAAAAACTGTTTTTGACAACCTTAAAAAAGAAAATCCAAAAAACAATTTCACAATTGGTATAGAAGATGATTTAACAAACACTTCACTTGAAATATCAGATAAAATTGATACAGCACCAGAGTCAACCGTCAGATGTAAATTCTGGGGAATCGGTGGCGATGGAACAGTAGGTGCAAATAAAAACGCAATAAAAATAATTGGCGATAATACTAAAAAATACGCGCAAGGTTATTTTGAATATGATGCAAAAAAATCAGGTGGAGTCACTCGCTCACACCTTCGTTTTGGAGATGTGCCAATTAAAGCTAGATATCTAATAAACACAGCAGAATACATTGCATGTCATAATCCTACATATGTTGACAAATATGACATACTTGATGGGATAAAAGAAGGTGGAAACTTTGTCCTTAATTCGCCATGGTCACTTGAGGAAATGGAAGAACACTTCCCAGCAAGTCTTAAAAGGAAAATTGCTAAAAACAATTTAAAATTCTATAACATAGATGCAGTAAAAATAGCTAAAGATGTAGGCCTAGGTCAAAGAATTAACATGGTAATGCAGACTGTATTTTTCAAGCTCTCTAAAATCTTAGAAGTCGATGAAGCAGTTAAACTCTTAAAAGAAGCAATCAAAAAAACATATGGCCATAAGGGCGATGAAATAGTTAAAATGAATTATAACGCTGTTGATAAGGCTCTTGACAATATTGAAAAAATTGAATATCCTGATTCTTGGAAGAACGCTAAAGATGAAAGTGAAACTAAAGAAAACGATAAACCTGAGTTTGTAAAAAAAATTGTCGATGAAATGGCATCTTTGAAAGGAAATGAGTTAAAAGTTTCAGATTTTAAACCAAGCGGCTTTTTCCCACTAGAGACAACAAAATATGAAAAAAGAGGAATAGCAATCGATGTACCTGAATGGATTCCTGAGAATTGTATACAATGTAATCAGTGTGCAATGGTATGTCCACATGCAGCCATAAGACCTTATCTATTAACAGATGAAGAAGCAGAAAAAGCACCAGAGGGATTTGAAGGAATTAAGGGCATGGGAAAACAAGCAAAAGACTACAAGTTTAGAATACAGGTATCACCACTTGATTGTGTGGGATGCGGTAACTGCGCCGATATTTGCCCTGCTCCAAAAGGAAAAGCCTTAATTATGAAACCTAGAGAGACCCAAGAGGAAAAACAAGCTCCGTTATTTGATTATATGGATAAATTACCTGAAAGAGATGGGGGTTTTGATAAGTACAGTTTAAAGGGATCTCAATTTAAAAAGCCACTCCTTGAATTTTCAGGCGCATGTGCTGGATGTGGAGAAACAGCTTATGTAAAATTGATTACTCAATTATATGGTAATAGAATGATTATTGCTAACGCAACAGGTTGTTCATCTATATGGGGCGGATATGCACCGTCAGTTCCATGGGCAAAAGATAAAAACGGACATGGACCCGCATGGGCAAACAGTCTTTTTGAAGATAATGCTGAATACGGTTTTGGTATGCAGCTTGCAACAGTTCAAAGAAGAAAACTGCTCAAACAAAACGTTGAAAAAGCAATAGATGAAGGAAACATTGATTCAGATCTTAAAGAATTATTTGCAGAATGGATAGATAACTTTGATGAGGGCGATAAATCAAAAGAACTATCACTTAAAATACAGGATAAACTTAAAGGCACAGATCACAAAGGAACCCTAAAAGAAATCTGGGAATCCCGTGATATGTTTACTAAACCATCACACTGGATTATCGGTGGAGACGGATGGGCATATGACATAGGATACGGCGGACTTGACCATGTTATTGCTATGGATAAAGATGTAAACATACTAGTTCTAGATACAGAGGTCTATTCAAACACTGGAGGGCAATCAAGTAAAGCAACACCAATAGGTTCAGTTGCAAAGTTTGCCTTTTCAGGTAAAAAAACTGTGAAAAAAGACCTAGGTAGAATGGCTATGACCTATGGATACGTTTATGTTGCAAGTGTATCAATGGGTGCAAACAAAGGACAGCTCATGAAAGCTCTAAAAGAAGCTGAGTCATACAAAGGACCTTCGCTTATTATTGCCTATGCACCATGTATAAATCATGGAATAAAAGAAGGAATGGGTAGATCTCAAAACGAAGAAAAACTCGCAGTTGAAACAGGTTACTGGCCACTATATAGATATGATCCAAGAAAAAAAGAAGAAGGAAAAAATCCATTCCAGCTTGATTCAAAAGAACCAAACGGTAAACTACATGATTTTCTGATGGGCGAAATTAGATACAACACGCTTTATAGATCATTTCCAAAAGAAGCAAAAAAATTACATAAACTCCTAGAAGAAAGTGTGAACGAAAGATACAATATATACAAAAAGATGGCAGAAGATTAAAATTTTGTCATCTAAAATATTTTTTTTATTTTAATTTCTCTACAGTAATTTTATAGTACCTAATCTACATTACAACTATTGAGGATGTTACTTTTTGAAAAATAGAGCAAGAGAGATAGCAGAAATTATAAAAAAATGCAATGATGTAAAAATTGTAACCCACATAGATGCAGATGGGATAACATCAGGTTCTATTGCCTATAGGACTCTTGAGAGATTAAATAAAGAATTCTCAATTGAATTTGTAAAGCAACTTGATGAAAAAGTTCTTGAAAAAATCAAGGATGAAAACAATGAGCTAGTATGGTTTACAGACCTTGGAAGTAGTATTACTAATAATTCACCTGAGATAAATAAGGTTGTCACTGATCATCATATATGCCCAGAAGATTCAAATCATAATTTTCATCTAAA
>CAYYOO010000058.1:0-7988 GCA_964473335.1 uncultured Thermoplasmatales archaeon | reverse complement strand
ACCATTCAAAGCTACTACCTGACTCTGGGTTTGATTCGTTGTCAATATAATCATATGTACCAGATAGATTATCAAGTGTAAAGTTATGAGTTGCAGTAATGGATAAATTTTCAACATAGGGGTCATCATTTGAAGCACTATATGTAAAACTATCAGTATCTGGGCTAGCATCATACTCATCATCATTATCAAGTGCTCTTGCTCTAACTGTATAAGTTACACCATCTGTGTAACTACCCCTTCCATGAGATGCAGCAGTTATATCATATTCCCATTCTTCTTCATTTTCATTGAATGTTCCATCTGTTGGGTCTGCGCTATTCCAGGTCTGAGTGGTCCATATACCGCTTCCTTCATCCCAATAATAAGGTTTTCCCTTATTTATGTAAGAAATCTCTATTTCCACATCACTAATTTCGCCATCGCTATCAGATGCAGTTCCTGTGAAAGGTTCTACATCACTTGAATAAGCTGTAGCAGGTATATCATCAATATTAGTCGTTGGTGCTTCATTAGGTTCTGTATAATACACCTTTGCTCTTATATGGTCAAAATAGACAGTTGTGCCAAAAAGTCCTCCTCCTGACGCTTCAACATAGACATAAAAATTCGCATCCCTAAACTCACTTGCACTCCAACTATGATTCCACGTGTCACTACTTCCTCCGAAAGAATAATAATTATTAGTATCGCTAGTTTGTATATTATCGTTAGATTTTATAGAAGTCCATGAAGAACCACCATTCCCAGAAAGTTTAACATCTACATCAGCTCCACTAGCTGCACCATAAACATCTATTTCTATTTCTATACCTTCAATAATAGTGCCAGAAAGCCCTGAAAAACCAAACTCATCGTAATCATGGAATTTATCACCTGCTCCAGCTGTAGATATTTCTGCATAATCGTCATTCTGAGAATATGCTTCAGTAGGGTAATCAAAATTATCATAGTTGTCCCCATTGTCTGTAGGGTCATTCCAACCTGTATCATCCAAGGTTACATAGGTATCCTCTTCAAGAGCATCCTGCCACCAATCACTATAATTATATGGGATCATTGTCTTATTATCTAAAACTGCGTTATATACATCCAGACGAGATATATTCAAAGAAAGGCTACTATTATAATTGTAAAAAACTGGTTTACCAGTAGAGCGAAACCTGTCCTTTAATTCAACGGGAGAAAGTTTTTCATTTTCTAAAACTAGAGCTGCAGCACCAGAAATATGAGGGCTGCTAAAACTAGTACCAGAACCAATTCCAGCCTTTGTTTCAATCTCTACACCTGGTGCAAAAAGATCCAATGTAGGATTAACGTTACTAAAACCTGCCATATTATCAAAGTCATCAGTAGAACCTACTGAAAATACATTACTTCCACATGCAGGGCCAACAATACTTTTACTTCCATCGTTTCCTGATGCAGCAACTACAAAAACACCATCTTGATACGCCTGATTACACATATCAGCAAGAATATTTGCATCGCAAAAACCACTACAACCTGAGCTAGTTCCAATACTAAAACTGACAATATCAGGATCTTGATTAAGACACCACTCAAGACCTTTAACTACAGTTGATTCATAACCAGTTCCATCATCAGAAATAACCTTTGCAACAATAATTTTTGCATCTGGTGCGATACTATCTATTACACTAGCAACTTTAGTTCCATGACCATTAATATCTTCAGGAATACTATCATCATCAACAAAATCATAACCTAGGCTGTAATCAACAATACTATTATCAACACCCGTATCAAGAACAGCTATTTTTATATTTTTACCAGTAAGACCAAATTCCTCAAAAGTTTTATCATAATTAATGATAGGCAGGCTTTCATCTAAAAGAATACTAAATTCATTATCATTTACTACTTCATCTATATCAAGATCATATTTTATTTTTTCATAACAGTTTTTATCAATTTTCCCAGCAATAATCCCTCTATCTTCTAGAACTAATGTATTTTTAAAACCCTTTTCTTCCAAACTCTTTATTTTGTTATCTAAATCTTTTTTATCTTTAAACTTGATTATTACGGATTCTTCTTTATTTTCATCGATTCTCTTTATTAAAGATGGAGATATTTCAATTTCACTATTATCTCTCAAGATATTTTTTATATATTCTTGAATATATCTAATTATCTCACTAGTATTTGAAAAATTTGAAAATAAATCCCTTAAATCTAAATGAGTAGTTGTCTCATAATCATAAATACCTTCTTCAGAAAGAACTATATAGCTTATCCTACCATTTTTTTCAAAGTTGTTTTTTACTGCATTTATTTGAACTGTTTCTTCAAGGTTTAATGTGAATGGTTTTGATATTGCAACATTATTTAATTCTTTTATTTTTTCTGGTAGATTTTTTATTATTTTTTCTATTCTTTTTTCATTATCACTATTTATTTTATCTCTATTGTATGAATGATCAAAAATTGATTTGTTATTTATTGTTATGTCTTTAATTTCAACACCGTCAGTACATACTGCAGCAAAGATTGCTTTAGTTATTTTATTTGATGAAATAGTTCTATTTACAATAATTTCTTCACCTGGGCTTGCATCTATGTTTTCCTCTCTTTTATCAACAATTTCTATTACATTTTGTTCTTTTTTACATGTATTTCCTTTATTGTTAGCAAAACTATTTAAACAATTAATCCCAATACTAACATTGGGAATAAAAATGGACGACCTAGAAGTAAAGATTCCCGATGTACTCAAAGGGGAAAAATCACGATTAGAGCATCGGATAGAAGAACTAGTTGTGTTTGAGGAGAAACGTAAAAAATTACTTGGATTTATCGATGAACTTATGAAAGGTGCAAAAAACCTTAGTGATAAAGAATTAACAGATTTAGGTAAAAAACTAAAGAGAGGAAGATTTAACAAACTTAAAAAACAAGGGTTTTTTTGAATGAGATTAGTAGTTGATACTAACATTTTATTTTCTTTTTTTAATGAGAGGTCAAAAGCTCGTGAATTATCTACCTTATCCTCGATTTTATTATATTCTCCAGAGTTTGCATTAATAGAATTAGAAAAATATAAGTCTGATATATTAAAACGATTTTCTTTATCTGATATGCAATTTTCCGTCATTTTTAAGTTTTTAAATACTGTAGTAAAATTTGTTAGAAAAGAGGAATATAAAGATTTTTTATCTAAAGCAAAGAAATTATCTCCAGATCCAGATGATGTTGATTTCTTCGCGTTGTCATTAAAACTAGAATCTGATTTATGGTCAAATGATAAAGTTCTTAAAAAACAATCATCTGTTAATGTATTATCAACAAAGGATTTGGTCAAAATACTTGATGAATAAATTTTTTTAATATTTGTGGTAGTTTCATAATCATAATTTCCATCTTTTGATAAAAGAATATAGCTGATTCTCCCACTCTTATTATTGCTTTTATTTACCAGAATTTGAACTTCTTTTTCATTATAAAGATCAAATGGCCTAGAAACAGATACAAAATTAAGTTCTTTTATTTTTTCTGGTAGATTTTTTATTATGTTTTCTATTCTTTTTTCATTAACATCATCTATTTCATTTCTATTATATGAATGATCAAAAAATGATTTATTGTCAATTGATATGTCTTTTATTTCAACATCAGGTGTATGTATTGCTGCAAAAATCACTTCTGTTTTTTTATTTGAAGAAATAGTTCTTTTTACAGTAAATTCCTCACCTGGTCTGACGTCTATTTTTTCTTCTCTTTTATCAACAATTTCTGTTATATTCTGTTCTTTATTACTGTAATTACAAATATTATTAGAAAAACTATTTAAGCAATCATTGCTAATACTATTATTGGTGTCCAATATGACAGAGTTAAAATTCAAGGTAGAAGTACCTTCTAAACTTGAAAAAAAGTTTGGTGAAGCATTAGAAAAAATCGTTGAGAGTTTTATAGAAGACCTAGAATTTTCTGTAGCAAAAGACATTCTATCAAAAAGTAAGTTAACTAAAAAACAGGCAGATGAATTTGCCGATGAAGTTAAAAAAGGGATGTCAAAAAAACATGGATTGACATAAATGAAATTAGTAGTTGATGCTAATATAGTATTTGCTGGTTTAATAAAACACGGGTGGCTTTTTGATTTTATAAGGTTTCTTCCTAAGAAAGATTGTAATTTATATTCGCCAGAATTTATTTTAGAAGAAACCCGGGGAAGAATAGATAAGTTAATGCATTTTTCTGGACTTAATGAAACAGAATTAATGTTTTTAATAAAGCTTTTATTTAGAAATATCAAGGTTGTATCTAAATCGAGGTATGAGAAGTTTTCGAATGAAGCACAAAAACTTTTGCCTGGCCATTCAAAAGATGTACCATATTTTGCACTTGCTTTGTCTTTTAATTGTGCGATATGGTCTAATGAGAAACGTTTTAAAAAGCAATCTCGTATCAAGATACTCTCTACTACTGAGTTGAAGTCATTAATTTGAGTAAAGGGTTGTTTTCTCAGATGGATTTGTTCTGACGGCTTATTATTCAAGCAAATTAAGAAAAAGGGTGATAATATGGGAGAAAAATTAAAAGGTGAAAAACCAAAAAAAGTAGATTGGGAATATGACGAAGGAACTGATGTGTTGTATGTTTCATTTGGCAAACCTAAGGAAGCTTTAACTATGGATCTTAGCTCAGGGATATTAGCTAGATATGACAAAGAGTCACATGAAATGGTTGGCTTTACCATAACTGGCCTGAAAGCTATATTAGGTAAAACTTCTTGATTATTTATAGGATTACAATGAGTTGTAGTTTCGTAGTCAAAAATTCCATCTTCAGATAAAATGATATAGCTTATTCTACCATCTTTAATATTATTTTTTACTGCATCGATTTCAACTGTTTCTTCAAGGTTTAATGTGAATGGTTTTGATATTGCAACATTATTTAATTCTTTTATTTTATCTGGTAGTTTTTTTATTATATTTTCAATTCTTTTTTCATTATCACTATTTATTTTGTCTCTATTATATATATAATCAAAAAATGATTTGTTATCAATTGATATATCTTTTATTTCAACACCATCAGTATATACTGCAGCAAAAACTACTTCTGTTTCAAAGTTTGATTTAATCTTTCTATTTACTGAAAACAGTTCATTTAAACTGGCATCTAGGTATTCTTCTCTTTTATCAACAATTTCAATTTTTGGAATAAAATTCTTTGAAAACCACGGTGGATCTTTTACCCACCCTTCAAGAGTAATAGAACTACTTATATCAAGGCTACTAGAATCTATGATACTGATGTTTTCAGATCCAGTGAAATCATATCCTCCATCTATTTTTGATGCACTATTAAATGATGCACCGTTGTTTGTACCATCGTTATCAAAACTAGTTGAATCATAAATTGTACCTGCACTTTCAGATAGATGCTGAACCATCACATAGTTTGAGTCCCATGTAGCAGTTATATTTTGTTGGTTAGAACAACTTGGGTTCCCATAATACATATATAAAATTGTATCTTCAGTACTTGATAGACTAGGTACTTTAACATAGGAAATAAGCTTTCCATTGCTGCTGTCGAATTTTTCAATTTCATGTTTGTATTTAGTTGTATTATATTTATTTACAAAGACGATATCGTCACCATCAGATTGTGCATAGTTTTTAAGTTCATCATCAGTTTCTCTATATAGTAAAACAGGAAAATTTGTTTGATCAGATGTTACTTTTGTATGATCTATTGTTATTTTTTTACAATAGGACCAATTACAGTTCCACCATTCTGCACTTGATGCAACACTGTAGTTGTATCCACTCTGCGAACTCATATATTCAGTACTGTAAAGTAAAGTTGAGTTCATTCCACCAAGAACTAGTGCGATAGTTGAAAGAACAGCAATAATTGCTAGTTTCTTTTTCAACTATTTTCCCTCCCCGTTTTCTATTTTTCTTATTCTAATCTCATTTTCAAGAGGAATTATTTCTAAAAAATCTCCACTGGATATGCCATAAGCTCTAGACAACTGACTTGGAATAGTTACAACTATACTGCTTCCAGAAACCCTTGTTTTACGAGTTAGAGGCATAGACCCATCCTTTGCTTACAGGTATATATACTGAGATATATATATCTTGTGATTTTATTAGATATATAAATTATTCATTTTTACCCTAAATAAGCATCTGTAAGCGTATTTTTATTTATGGTATTAATCGCGTAAGATGTAGTTGGAACATACTCCAGTTGATTTAGATTATCATTAGTTGCTAAAAAAACACCATCGTAGGAATAAACATGTAAAAAGCATTCTTTTAAAGAATAATAAAGTATATCAAAATATCTATCTGGCCCAGAATAAGTCCATAATGTAAAAGTACCATCATTTTTTAAAGATTCATTGATTATTTCAAAAGCATCTGTTGTGTAAAGATTAGAGGAATGAGCAACAGAAGGATTTTCAATATCAATTAATATTGAATCATATTTTTTATTATTTGAACGAAGATAACTAAGACCATCATTTAAAATAACGTTAACATTAGGATTTTTTTGAACATCAGATATCAATCTATTTGCCTCAATTACCTTTTCATTAATTTCAACAATATCAACTGTGGTGTTATATTCAAGACATTTACTAGCGGTAAGCCCGCAACCTAGGCCAATATTTAAAACTTGGATATTGTTTTTTTCTTTTAAGGGATCTAAAGCATATTCTGCCATCTTTCTTTCAGATGTATCATCGCTCCAGCATGGACAGCATTGTACTCTTTCATCAATATATAATGTTCCGTTCTCAATTTTAACAATACCATAAGCTGAATTTGCATAATAATCATAGTGATTTATATTATTAATATCGCCTGAATAATTGATTGAAGTTTCATCTCCAACAATTCCGTAAATTCCAAAACTACTAACTAAAAAAATAAACAATACAAAAATAGGTAAAATAGATTGTTTTTTTGTTGAAATGGCTACAGCAGAAAAAATATTTAAAAATGCACCGAATATAACCGCTATTTTTGCACCAAGCACGGGAATTAAAAAAAACCCAGCAATCAAACTGCCAATTATTGCACCGAATAAATCAGAGCTGTATAATAAACCAATAATTTCACGCTTACCTTTTTTATATAACATGCCTGCTAGAGGAAAAACCGCTCCTAAAAAAAAGGTTGGTACCAATAAAATTATAAAACTAACAATAAATGTTCCAAGAGTAGATAGAGTAGGAAGGATATTAAGTAAATTACTAAGAATTACAAATGCATAAATTGAAATTAAAACTTGAAAAATTACAAAAAAAAGTTTTTTATTTTTGATTTTAGTAGATATATAATGTATAGATATAGATCCAATAGCTAAACCAAATAAAAATACACTTAGAACTGTAGCAATTGAATAGCTACTCTCTATAAAATAAAAAAATAAAATATTTGTTGCTACAACTTCATATATTAATGCTGAAGCCGCACTCAAAGCAAGAGCTAATAAAATTGAAATATTGTTTATATCAAATTTATCTAAAAAATTTGTATTAATTTATTATCCCCTCACAATGAATTTTACAAAAATTGAAATGTAAAAATAACTATAATAATCTTTCTTATTGGGTAATTATTAAATTACTAGTAAGTATTGCTCTGTTTTATTTCTCATTTTAAATTGTTAGAGGCAAAACCCTCCTATGCTTACAGGCATATATATTAAAATATATATGTATTGCGGTTTTTTTTTAATGTAAATATTGTTAAATTTACAATTAAGAAATTAGTAATAAAAAAAGAAAATGGATTTTTTTTATTTTACTTATTCATCAAAAGTTGTTGCGCGGGTATGTACGTAGACATTACCATTAAATGTTGCTGAAGAATCAGCATTATCTGGAACATCAAGTGAAATTTGAACCCATACATAATCATCAGTATTATTCAACGCATTTGTGTCATCCACACAGTATCTAACATTAGAGGTATCTGAGTAATCCCATG
>CAYYOO010000057.1:0-8070 GCA_964473335.1 uncultured Thermoplasmatales archaeon | reverse complement strand
TATTTTAAAAACCATAAAACCATATTTTTCTGAGTGTAAGTTGAGAGGAACATGACTGTTGTAGCAAAAGATATTCAGGATGATTTAGCTGTTGCAAAAGAGATACTATCAGAAAAAGATGTATCAATTGTTTTAGTTCAATATGGAAAAATTTGGAGAGAAAAAAAAGGTGCGGGAATAAAGCCAATTCTTGAACTAGTCGAAGAGATGGGTGATGAACTCGGTGAGTACGTAATTGGTGATAGAATTTTAGGCCGTGCTTCAGCTTTTTTATGTAGACACGGGAAAGTGAAGGCAGTGTATTCTCCTCAAGCAACAAAGACTGCTATCGCAATACTCATAATAGGAGGTATACCCTGTCAGGTCGATGAAATGATCCCCTTTATTAAGAATCGTGATGGAACTGGAATGTGTCCTTTTGAAGATTTACTTAAAGATGTTGAAAAACCAGATGAGGCATATAAGATTATTAAAGATGAAATTTCACCTTAGAAAATATGTTTTTTTACTCAAACTTTGATTATTGTTAAATACTAGTTATTTATATCGAGTCTCCGGAGTAGAAGTGTATGGATTATGAGCTTGCAATAATTGGTGCAGGACCTGCAGGTTACTCAGCTGCAATATATGCAGTTAGATCTGGAATTAAAACAGTGCTTTTTGATAAAGGCATAGGTGGAGGACTTGCTAATATTGCTCCTAACATTGAAAACTATGCGGGTTTTGAGGAAATAACTGGGATTGAATTAATGGAAAAAATGAAAAACCATGTTGAAAAATATACAAAGATTAATTTCAACGAAGAAGTAATAGATATTTCAAAAGAAAATAATGAATTTTTAATTAAAACAAATAAAGAAAAATATAAGGCAAAATCTGTTCTATTTGCTACAGGTACAGAACATCGAAAATTAAATGCTTCTGGTGAAAAGGAGCTTTCTGGTAAAGGTGTTTCGTATTGTGCAACCTGCGATGGATTTTTTTTCAAAGATAAAAAAGTAGCTGTTGTCGGCGGTGGAAATTCTGCTTTAATTGAAGCAATTTACTTGAAGCAAATTGGTTGCTCGAAAGTATATGTAATTCATCGTAGAGATCAATTCAGAGCAGAGGAAAGCTATGTAAATGAAGCAAAAGAGAAAGGGGTAAAATTTGTTTTGGATTCAACTGTTGAAAAAATTAATGGTGAAAATAGTGTTGAATCTTTAGATTTAAAAGACAAAGATACTGGTGAAGTAACCAAATTAAAAGTTGACGGTGTTTTTATTTCTATTGGGGAAATCCCTCAAAATGATTTAGCTAAAAAACTTGGTGTTAAAACTGATGAACATGGTTTTATCAAAATAGATCGTCAAGGCAGGACAAACATTAAAGGAGTTTATGCCGCAGGTGATATCACAGGTGGATTAAGGCAAGTTATTACAGCTGCTGCAGAAGGTGCAATAGCTTCTCTAACTACAACCGAAGTCTTAGGAAAGAAGTATCCTTATTAGAGGATTAAATTTTATTATTCTACTCTTTGTCTCCATTTATATGCTTTATCATGGTGACCAAAATAATAAATTGTAACTACCTCTTCTGTATGATTTATATCAAAGATTAAGATAAAACTTTTATCGATATGTATTCTTGAAAAATTTTGTAAAGGCGGACGAAGGTGTTTGTAATCATGTTTTGGTTTTGATCTAATTTCTAGGATTTTTTTATTTATAATCAACAACTGTTTTTTGTTCTTTTTAGATAGTTTTTTAAAAATTTTGTCAGCAGTAGGCTTTATTTCAAGATTATACATCCAAGCCATACCTCTTGGCAAAATCGTCGACTCGTATACTTTTTTCTTTTTTGATTTTATTTATCTTTTTGATAAATTCAGGTCTTAATTCAGGTTCATTTTTATATTCAATATATTTTTTTACAATAAATTCAATTGTTTCACTTTTATCTTTTAACCCATATTTGGCTTTTACAATGTTTATTACACGGTTTATATTTTCATCCAGCTTTATTAAAGCCTGAGTCATACTTAGTTCACCTAAGTTTATATTAGTCAAACTAATTTATATAGTTTTCTGTAAATAAGCAGAGTTTAAGAGATAAATTTTAAATTAATATGTAGATGTAATATTTATTATCCTTTTTACAGATATTCATCAAGTGCTTTTTTTACTTCCACAACGTAAGTCATAGCAGGTCCTCCACCCATGAGTATTGCAACTGATGCTGTCTCAAAGATTTCATCTTTTGTAGCTCCTGCTTCAAGTGCTTTTTTTACATGTAGTGCAATACAATATTTACAACGAGCGGTGATTGCAGTCCCTAAGGTTATTAATTCTTTTGTTTTTGTATCAAGTGTTCCTTCTTTTAAAACTTCACTCATAAATTTTTTAAAATCTCTCATTGAGTGTGGTTGATGCTTTGAAAGTTCTTTCATCATATCCATTACTTTATCTACTGATTCTTTCATTTCACCCATAAAATTTTTTCCTCCAAATAAATAGATTAGAAACTTCTAAATAAAACTTTTTAAAGATGTAATTTATAGTTTTTTTATCTCATTTGTTTTTTCTTTTAGGATAGTTTCTATAAGACTTTCAGCTGATTTTTTTACAGTTTTTGTTAATTTACCAGTCATTTCTTTTGGTTGAATCCCTATTATTAAGATTTTTTTAACATATTTTTCTAGATATTTTACTAGAACCGATATTGGGATTCCATGAGTACTAACATGCATTACGCCAATTTTTTTTCTTGGAACAATACGAATGTCACCTGGTTTTAGGTCCATATCAATTGCATCTATTATAATCAAGATTTCTGGATTGATTTTTTTAACATTTCCTGTGTAGTTTTCGGGTGCTGTGCCTGCATCAATAACAAAAATATCTTTGTTTTTTTCTTTTTTAAGTTGATCTGCTATATATGGTCCGACAGAATCATCTCCCCCATCTTTATTCCCAATGCACATTACCTGATATTTCAATTCTATTCCTCTTTGTAAAGTTCTTTTATTGGTTTTTCAAAGGTATGATATCCAATAATAAATGGAAGAATAAAAACAAAAATTGTAATTATCACAAGAAAAATTGCTAAAATATGATTAGAAAAAATATCAAAATCAGTAGTTATATCAAAATATGTGGGAATTAGAACCACAGGAAAAATAATTATAAAAGAAATAATTAAAAGAGCTATCAACTTGTTATCATTTTCGATTTCATATTCTTTGATTTCCTTTTTTGCTAGAATAGGCATTCCAGTGTACTCTTCTGATTTCTTTTCGTTTCGTCTTTTGATGTAATATAGGAATCCTAAGAAGGATATCGTAAATATTGAAACAAAGATCATCATTATATTAAACTCTTCTAATGTATTAACACCTCTAAAACTAAAATTTTTAATATTTGTAAATGAAAAATAGATGGGGGCATATAACAATAATAATGCAACCGGGGCCATTAGTAGAAAATGTTTAAAATTAAATTTTCTATCTGAAAATTTGGCATAGCATTTCGGGCAAATCTGTACAAATATATTTTTTAGGGGTTTACCGCAATTTGAACATGCCCATCTTTTAATCGTTCTTTTCATATTATCTTAAGTTTATTCCCCTTCAAATTCTACAATTGAATATATCTTTTCACCAACTAGTTTATCTCTACCTTTTAAATCAGTTAATTCTACTATAAATGCACATTCTACAAGTGTTCCACCTAGTTTTCTTACTAGTTTTCTAGCTGCTGATGCAGTTCCTGCTGTTGCAATCAAATCATCTACAATTAAAACGCGTTCACCTTTTTCTATTGAATCAAGGTGTATCTCAATTTTATCTGTTCCATATTCTAAAGTGTATTCTTCTGATTCACAATCAGCAGGTAGTTTACCTGGTTTTCTGATTGGTACAAAACCACAATGTAGTAAATAAGCAAGAGGTGCACCAAAGATAAATCCGCGTGATTCAATTCCAAGTACTTTATCTATTTTTTTATCTTTATATCTTTCATATAAAATATCTATTGTCTCTTTAAACCCATCTGGATCTTTTAATAGAGTTGTGATATCCCTAAACATTATCCCTTCTTTTGGCCAATGTGGAACTGTTCTGATCTTTGATTTAATCGATTTTGTCATAATATCTCCTCAAATTCAAAAATGTTAAGCAAAAAGCTTTTTTAGTTATTTCTATTCGCAAAATGCATATGAGTGTAAAAATTGGTATAATTGGCGGAAGCGGCATCTATAACATGGATATCTTGCAGGATACTGAAGAACTAGATATTGATACACCGTTTGGAAAACCCTCGGATAAAGTTATAATTGGGAAAATAGATGATAATGAAGTTGCTTTTTTACCTAGACACGGTAAGGGACATAGAATACCTCCCCATCAAATAAACAACAGAGCTAATATCTTTGCTTTAAAAGAATGTGGTGTAGAGCATCTTATTTCTACTGCAGCAGTAGGTTCTATGAAAAAAAGAATAAAGCCATGTGATTTTGTAATAGCCCATCAACTTATAGATAGATCCTTTAAACGTGCGACTACCTTTTTTGAGGATGGAATTGTTGCTCATGTTGCTTTTGCTGACCCCTTCTGTGAGAAACTATCAAATCTAGCTTATGATACAATCGAGGAACAAGCTAAAGACGTTGATGTTCATAAAGGAATATATATTTCAATGGAAGGACCGCAGTTTTCCACAAGAGCTGAATCAAAACTTTATAGATCTTGGAATGTTGATGTAATAGGTATGACTCTTGCTCCTGAAGCAAAATTAGCACGTGAAGCCGAGATGTGTCTTTGTGGAATTTTAACTGTTACTGATTATGATTGCTGGTATGAAGCTGAAGAAGATGTAACAGTAGGAAATGTTGTTGGAAACTTAAAAAAGAACAATAAGAATCTAGCAAATATTCTTAAAAATTTGATTCCTAAAATTGATTATAAGCAAAGTTGTGAATGTAAGGATGCATTAAAAGGAGCACTTATAACAAGTCCTGAATATGTTGAAAAAAACGTTAAACCAGATGTGAAAAGAGTTCTTTTGAAAAAATATCTATAATTTCCCTTCCTTTTTTTTCTCTCTAAAATTTTTTAATGATAACACAAACAATAGAAACCATACTGTCGCAGAGAAAAAATCAGCTACAAAGGAAAGCCAGAGGTCCATTGTTGCAAAGGTAAAAGCAAGTATGAATAAGCCAAGGGTTGTTAGACTTGCTGAATAAAGATTTAAAATTGTTTTTCCTTTCCATACATCTTTGAGCTGTGGAAATAA
Source organism: uncultured Thermoplasmatales archaeon (assembly GCA_964473335.1). Classification (GTDB taxonomy): domain Archaea; phylum Thermoplasmatota; class E2; order DHVEG-1; family DHVEG-1; genus CAYZTD01. The sequence goes on along the minus strand of CAYYOO010000057.1, from coordinate 2,797 downwards.
TATAACTCCAAACATTAGTCCTACAATAGAGATTACGATATCTTGCCATTGAACGCCACTGCCAAATATTTGATTGATTATTTCTTGAACCATCAAAATCAGGGAACAAAAGAATATAAATAAAACTTATGCATGACAAATTTTACTTCTAAGGTAATTTAAATGTCAAATAAAATCAAACTCTCTCAAGGTGCTGGTGGAGAGCAGATGGATCTACTTATCAAAGATAAGATTTTAAAATATTTTAATAAAAAAACGGGTGAAGTAACTCTATCTATGCTTGATGACTCAGCAGTTATTGACGATATTGTTTTTTCAACTGATTCTCATACTATCCGGCCGATTATCTTCCCTGGTGGAAACTTAGGAAGTTTGTCTGTTGCAGGAACTGTTAATGATATAAGTGTGATGGGTGCAAAACCTATTGCTCTATCAGCTGGTTTTATAATCGAAGAAGGACTGGATTCAGAAAAATTTGAAACAATAATAAAAAGCATGGCCGAAACATGTAAAAAAGCAGATGTACCAATTGTCACAGGAGACACTAAAGTAGTTGAAAAAGGAGCAATTCAAGAATTTATGATAAATACAAGTGGAATTGGAAAAAGAACAAAACTGCTTGATGAAAATTTGAAAGAAGCACAAAGATACAGAAAAATAAAGAGTAGATGGCTTGTTGATTCAAATCTTAGTAAAGGCGATAAAATAATTCTATCGGGTAATATTGGTGAGCATGGGGTATCACTAATGTCCTATCGCGAGGGATACGGTTTTGAAACCAAGATAAAATCAGATGTAAATCCAGTAAATAAATTAATAGAAAAAGCTCTAGCAAAGGGGGGTATAGTATCAGCTAAAGACCCAACTAGAGGAGGACTTGCAAATACAGTTAATGAGTTCAGTGAAAAATCAAAAACTGGAATAGTTCTATATGAAGAAGAAATACCAATTCCAGAAGGTGTTAGATCAGCTTGCGATATGCTTGGAATTGACCCTCTTGAAATTGGAAACGAAGGAAAAGTCGTTTTTGGCTGTGTAAAAGAAAAAGCAGATGATGTTCTTAAACAAATTAAAAAACATCCTCTTGGTAAAAATGCAAAGATAATAGGAGAAACTACAAATAAAATTAAAGGAGTGGTTCTTGATACAGAAGTTGGCGGTAAAAGAAACCTTCACAAACCAATAGGTGATCCTGTTCCAAGAATTTGCTAACATTAGATATCTTTTAATTAACATAAATTTTTAAATACTACTTAGGATTACCAAAAAACGCAAATTTATCGATAAAGTATTTGCGGAGGCATAATTTTATGGCAAAAGGCTTGACTAAAGCATTTAAAAAAGCACTTTGGGTCTATCATTGTAATAGCGGTTCATGTAACGGCTGTGATATTGAAATTATTGCAGCTCTTTGTCCAAGGTATGATGTGGAACGGTTTGGAATAAAGCTTGTTGGAACGCCTAGACATGCTGATGTTTTACTTGCAACAGGCCCAGTGACCCGTCAGCAGGCTGATAGATTAAAACGGGTTTATGATCAAATGCCTGATCCTAAAGCAGTTATCTGTGTTGGGAATTGTGGAAATACTGGTGATGTGTTTTATGAATCCTATAATCTAGTAGGGCCAATAGATGAAATAATTCCTGTCGATGTTCATGTAGTAGGTTGCCCTCCGCGACCTGAGGCAATTATTAATGCTGTTGCTAAAGCCTGGACTAAACTAGAAACACTGGAGGCGAAGAAATAATGGCCGAGAAAAAAACTGAGCAACTAGATGCTGAAGGAATTGTGAAACTTTTCAAAGATGAATTTAAAACAAAGGTCAAATCAAGTAAAATAGAAAAAAGAACCGCGGGAATTAAGAAAAACGAATATTATCATATCTGGATGAAGATTGATAAAAGCATTTTTAAGAAGTTTATAAAAAAATTGTGTGATCATAATTATCCACATCTTGCAGTTGTATCAGGTAATGATCTTGGTAAAGACATTGAATTGATTTATCATTTTTCTCTTTATTTTGGCAAAAAAAATAATGAAATATCTTTAAATTTATCTATAGATCTACCTAAAAGTAAACCAGAAATAGAAACAATTTGTGATTATATTCCAGGTGCATTGATAACTGAGCGTGAAAAACAAGAGATGCTGGGAATAAAGGTTATTGGCATCCCTGATGAAAGAAAATTATTTTTATCTGATGATTGGCCAGATGGTGTTTATCCCTGGAGAAAAGACGAAAAAGGAATGGATGCATATGTTAGAAACCTTCATGAAAACGATAAGACTGGAGGTAACAAATGAGCAAAGGTGGTATAACTACCTCAAAAACTACATATCAACTTCCAATCGGTCCTATTCATCCAGCTCTAAAAGAACCTGTGATGTTCGAGTTTGAAATAGATGGTGAAAAAATCATTGATGCAGATGTAAAGTTAGGGCATGTACATAGAGCTATTGAGTGGGCTGGGCAGAAGAGAAACCCCATCCAAATTCTTTATCTTGCTGAAAGGATATGTGGGATTTGTTCTATTTCTCATCCTATTGCATTTGCTAGAGCTGTTGAAAATGCAATGGAATTAGAAGTTCCTGAAAGAGCCGAATATATTAGAGTTATTCAAGCTGAGCTTGAGCGGATTTGTTCACATATTTTATGGGCAGGTGTTGCAGCTCATGAAATTGGTTTTGATTCAGTTCTATTTTTAACCTGGGAGATGCGAGAAAAAGCACTTGATCTTACTGAATACTTGACTGGCAACAGGGTTACTAAAGCAATCATTCAAATAGGTGGCGTCA
>CAYYOO010000056.1:0-8293 GCA_964473335.1 uncultured Thermoplasmatales archaeon | reverse complement strand
CTAAAGTTTTGATTGTAGCTTCCACTTGTGGTTCCAAATCTGAATCCGCATGTTGTATCTGCGCTTCCATTATTTACTAGATATCCTCTGAGTGTTGCATTTGTTTCTTCTATTCCTGTACTTGAATTAGTAAACACTGTTGGAAGATCTGAACCTAGTATAGTGATAGTTCCGCTGGAATAATTTTCTCCACCTGTTGAGTTGATAGCATAGATATTATAGTCATATGACTCTGTTGATAAATCTGTAAAATTTTTATAATACAAGTTACTCAAATTTACGTCATATGATGCATTTATCTCATCATTACTCAGTGCTCTATTCCAGATTCTTACTTCATCAATGATACCGCTAAAGTTTCTACCGATTGTTAAATTTTTTAGATTTGTTGAGATGTTTTTGCTAGGAGAATTAATTGAGTCTACTAATTCTTTATTCAAATAAAGATTAGTATTATTTCCATTAGCATTTTTATCATAGGTTAAAACAAGATGATTCCAGTTCTGGGTTAGATTATATAAATCAGTTGTATTACTTACAACTGCAGTTCCGTTTAAATAAGCTGTAACTGTTCCGTTACAAAGTTCTAACTGATAAGCATCTCTACCTTTACCAATAAGAGTTTTATTTAGACTTTGGTTGTTATTACTTGTTGTTAAGTGTCCAGTGATATTTGTCTTTAATAGCCAAAAATTCATCCAATCCTCATCTGAATTATTTGTAAAACCTGCAACTATATAACCTCCATCAGAAGTTTGTTTTATACAACGTCCTTCTTGCTGTCCAATAATATTAAAAGTTCTATTCCATTCTTTTATTCCATAATAATTCAGTTTTATTAATGTAAGATTTCTACTGGAATCGAGAAGATAAAAGGAACTACTATCTCCAGATTGCCCTGCAATTATATATCCATTATCCCTTGTTTGATCGCCAGAATAGCCAATATTAAAATTCTTACCTGTTTTTTTACTATCGTATGTTATATTCCAGTCGTTGTTACCATCTTCGCCTATTTTCTGAATGAAAATATCTTGCTTAGTTGCTGCACTTAAATTTGAGTAACCCACAACTAAAAAACCATTGTCTGGCTTTGTTTTAATAATAGATCGACCGCTATCATCATCACCCCATCCTGTATTATTTTTGGACCATATCACTTTTGAATTCCAATCAGTATCATTTGTATTATTAGCTTTAATTTTTATGATATCTTCATTAGTTAAGGATCTATAGCCAACAATTGTATAATTGTCATCGTTTGCTATGCAAACTGAATATGCTTTTTCGCTCAACCCATTGGCACCAAAAGTGTTATTGATTTTTTCATCTGAAAAATCTGAACTATTTAACTTAAGAAGCCAAATATCTAAATCTGGATTTCCATATGAAAATGTACTTCCAGCAATAATATAATCTCCATCATTTGCTTGTTTTAGAGAAAAACCTTTATCATTAGTTTCTCCTCCATTGATATAGTGCACTGTAGTGTTTTCTAATTTGTTACTAGTTGTGTTAAAAAAATATTCACCAAACCAAAGATCATTATTACCTGTTCCAACAAAACCAGTAATTGCATATTTTTTGTCATTAGTTTCTATTACCTCATATGCTATATCTTCTTCAGATGTAGAATAAAATGTTTTATCTTGTAAGTTACCATTGGAATCATGTTTTGAAATAAAAATATCTCCAGTGTCTGAACCATAATATGAACCCTCTCCAACAAATATATATCCACCATCACTAGTCTGATCAACAGAATAACCATAGTCTTCAAAATGACCAGATCTATTGCTAAAACTTTTACTAAAGGTGGTTTCAAACTCCTTAAACCATAATTCCAAAGTTAGTTCATCAGTTAAATCAAGACTGCTGTTATCATTTACCTCAACATAGCCATTGCCTGACCCATTAAAATATAAAGCATCACCATATCTACCAGAGGTAATATTTCTATTTGATCTACCATTCACACAACTTGCATTATTTTCATAGGTAGAATTATCAGGTATTATCCTATTATCAACCCAATTAGTTGAATCTTCAAAGTTCCAATAACCAACAAGACTATTATCAAAATCAATAAAACTAGAAACATTCTCAGAGCAATTAATATCAACAGAGATATTTACATAAGAGTTACTTCCTCCTCCATCAATTGATAAATCAATCCTAGGTTTTTCAGAAAGACTAACAATTGGAACAATAGATATAATTAAAACAAAAATCACATAAAGACAAATAATCTTATTGCTGATTCTTCTACAATTTAAATTATTTCTTTTGAATATATTACCCATCTCTATTTTTTCCTCACTCAGACCTTAACTTAGATTGAATAATAACAGAGCTATTAAAATTTTGTTAATTATTAAAAAAGATAATTAGGCTAACCTATCTATTTTTATTTAGAATTTTATCAATTCTTTCTTTCAAATCTGGTACCTTAAAAGGTTTTTCAATATAGTCTTTACCTAGAAAACTACCTGCACTTTTTGCGATACGGTCAGTTCTTGCTGTTAAAAAAACAATAGGCAGTTTTTCTTCAGGTATCTTTTCACGTATCTGCTGATGAACTTCCCATCCGCTCATACCTGGCATCATAATATCCAAAAGAAGAAGATCAGGTATTTCACCTTGTTCTAAAAGATCAAGGCATTTTCTACCATTTTCAACAGGTGTGATTTTGTAATCTGAATCCATGTTTTCAAGGCCATGTTTTACTGTATAAATTACACCTGGTTCATCATCTACTATCATTATTTTTTTTGTCATCCCTAACTAACACCAGTATAACTGTATTATATATTTTCTTATTTATTTTTCGTTATTACTAAATTTATTTGATCTTATTGTAAAATAGAATGTGCTTCCTTTCCCCGGACCTGGGCTATCTACCCATATTTTGCCGCCATGTTTTTCAACGATACGCTTACATATCGCTAGACCTAAACCTGTTGAATAGTAATCACTTGTTTGCTTATCTGCCTTATAAAATTCATCAAATACTTTTTTTATTTGTTCCTTAGTCATACCTATTCCATTGTCACTGATACTGATTTTTACATAGTCTTTATTTTCTTTTTCTGCATTTAGAGTGATTTTCCCACTGGATTTCTTTGAATATTTCACACAATTGTTTATTAGGTTTTTAAATACTTCACTTAATCTGAGCTTATCCGCATAAACAAATATATTTTCTTTTATCTTATTTACAATCTTAATATTTTTTTCGTCTAGCATTGTTTTTTGGGATACCACTACTTTATCTGAAAGGTTTTTAAGATCTATTTTTTCATAGTTAAAATCAATATTATCAGATCTAAGTTTAGCAAGTTTTAATGTATCAAAAATTAAGTCCTGCATATATTCAACATTTGTATGCATGACCTTTAGCATTTCTTTGTTTTCAGGGTCTTTTTCTTTATCTATAAGAATTGGTAAAAGACCTACTAAAGGCTGCATTGGGTTTTTTAGGTCATGGCCGAGCTGACCTATGAAATCATCTTTTTGATCTAAAAGTTTTTCTAAAATACGGTTATAATCCTCGATTTTATCCCGTGATTTTTTTAATTCTAAAGCCATGTTATTAAAGGTTTCAGCTAGATCACCAAACTCATCTCTTGATTTAATATCTACCTTTGCATCAAGGTTTCCTGAGCCTATAGTTTTTGCATTATCTCTAAATTTTGTAATAGGATTTACAATAATTCTTCTAAGAATCACTAAAAATACGGCAATTGATGAGAATAATAGTATCAAAGACATCATTGTTGAATATTGTAATTTTGCTTCGTTATAATCTTTTATATAATGATAGGCTTTTTCCATTGATACAATGATTTCATATGTACCAATATTTTTAATAGAATTATTTATCGGTGATAAAATTACCATATACGGGGGATCTTCTTCTGGGAAAGGAATATAATATGTGTTATCTTCTTGTGAACATTTTTTATTGTAATCCTCACCTTTTATAATATAAGAATTAGCTTTTTGTCCGGTTTTATTTTTATTACTGGATCCCTTGATAATTAGATCCTCAAGTGACTCATAAATATTAATATTTATTTCAATTACTTCATCATTCCAATCAATATATTTTTCAATTATATTGTTCAAATAAGAGCTATTGTCTAAATAATCTGAAACAGATAAATTTAAACCATATATTAACACATCTGCTTTGTCGTATTGAGATTCATATACTGGATTACTTGGATTATCTTCTTCTATTCCAGAATTTATAAATAAATTTGTAAAAACAACAATAGGTATAATAATTATGACAAGTAAAGTTACCTTCAATGATAAACTAATTTTTCTTTTTGATTTCAAATTATTTCTCCATATTTTTATTTGAAAATTCTATTGTCATTTTCATCAACATAAAGTTTTTTCAAACTATGTTCTTTGTAATCATAAATATCTGTAAAAAACTCAGGTGTTTGAATATCGATATTTTCTCCTTTCATATAAGAAATACCAGATAAAGAAATATTAATTGACAGATTGCTTCCATCGTCCTTAAAAAGCCTTAAATGATCAGCTGATTCAACTGCAAAATTTTGATGTACTTCAATATCAATCTCATCAGGGTTTTTTCTTTCACCGGCGCACTCAACAGGTATCCAGCCGCCATCTCCAATATCTCCACCTACAAATATCTCTGCCCATGCATGAGGAACAGCTGTATTTTCATATACAAGTAAGCCTCTAATAAATCTACAGGGAATTTTTATGGATTTACACATTGATAGATAAAGATATGTAAGATCATCACAGTCCCCTGTTTTTATATCCATTGTTAGATCTGCTGGTTGAACATTGTTATTTATCAGATGCTGTTTATACTGAGTATTTTGTTTTAACCATATGAATAGTTCTTTTGCGATTAGAAAAGAATTATTTGTTTTTGCATCTTTATAAATGTCCTCTGCCTTATTTTTTATTATAGAATTATTCGGATCAATAAAAACAAAGGTTTTGTTGCCCTGGGGTTTACAATATCTTTTTATTAAATCAGAATGACTGTTTTTTATATCAGATAAACTCAGGGCATCTTTACCTGTTAAATCATTTACAAGTAGTGTCTCTGAAGAAACAGTAGCATATATGCCAAGTTCGTAATCCAAGCATTTTCCAGTTTTAGTTATATTCCAGCTTATCATATCATTAAAAGTTGCAATATTCTTTTTTTCTGTATAATTGTTATTTAGAATATCAATACTAGGATTTGGTCCCTTAATTAACTCTGGTTTATCACAATCATAATTTATTTGATAAAAACCATTTCCAGAGCAGTTAATCCTGTAACCATAAGATATTTTATAACTTAGTTCTGTTGCTTGGCTAGAGTAAGTTGTAGAACTATCTTCTTTAAAAAAATCTAAACATCCGCTTAGAACTATTATGATGAAGATAGATAAAACTAAAATATATTTTTTGTTTTTCATTTTCAAAAAAACATTGTTTATCTTCTAAATAATCCTTTCTTTTTTTGTCCAGCTAGTTTTTGTCTATACTGACAGCCTTTGTTCATCGGGCAGTTCATACATTTTGGGTTTTCTTCTGAACAAAAGGTTCTTCCTAGCTTAGCAAGTGATTCTAGATATTTAAAAACGTTTTCATTCATTTTTTCTGCTTCGTTAGTAAGAATCTTAATTGCTTTATCTGGATTGTCTTCATCTACCCATCCAAGTCTATTTGCAACTCTTGATACATTCTTTGCTTTCTCTGTTGTTTTTTCTTTTTTTGGTTTTGATTCAGGCGGTTTTTTTTCTGGTGCAGGGGCTTTTGGGGAAGGTGGATTAATCGATGGTTGAGGTGATTTTGGAATTCTCGGTGGACTAGTTTTTCCGCTTTTTGATATTGTTACTGATTTTCCGCCATGGTTTGTCTCACGTGTTCTTATTTCAGTCATTACTGGCTGCTGTAGTCCTGCACCTGAAATTAAAGCAATACCAATAGGGAGCCTCTGAATTTCACGATATGTTTGACTTGTTAGACCCTCGACTGATTGAATAATTGCTTTCAAATCATTTGGGTTTGTAACTTTTAAAATAAAATTTGTGTTACACTGACTAATAATATTTTTATCAACTTTTGCAGGACGCTGAGATACAACACAAAGACCCATTCCAAACTTCCGTCCTTCTGAGGCAATGGTTCTCATAATCCCTGATGAAATTGATTTTCCTACACCACGTTCCGGGCAATAGTTATGAGCTTCTTCAACTACAAGTAAAAACGGTGGAACTTTTCCTGCTTTTCTTGCTTCAAATAATTCTTTAGTAAGCCGTGCTACAACTACATCTTGAATGTCAGGTGCAACACCCTTCATATTAAGAAGTGAACATTTACCTTTTTTAACTATTTCATCAGTTGCGGTACCATTCTCTGAAAAAACACCAATTGAGTCAAGTGACTCAAGAGCAGCAATTACATTCCATCGTGCATTACTCTTTGATCTTTGCACTGCGTCAATTATATCTCTTATAGTGTAGTAAGATTTGTATTCTTTTACTTCTTTAATTGCTTGATATAAAACACCAGACTGCGGTCCAGATAGTTTAGAACCTAGTAGATCAATAATTTCTCTAGCTTCAAGGTTCACTCCATTTAAACTTAGATGTTTGATATTTCCTTTTGAACCAATTGGTGAATATTCATTTATCTGGGTTTTATAATCAGATTTTTTAACACCATACCGCTCCATATTCTTTTTGTCTTTACGACTCCTGTTTCCTTCAGAAAGCGAATGATACTCACCGTGGGTATCAATAATTACCAATGGAACCTTCTTTTTCAAAAGTTCTTCCATAAGAACGCCACAAGCATAGCTTTTGCCACCACCTGTTTTAGCTAGGATACATATATGTTTTTGAACAAGTGCGTCAATATTAAGATAAACTGGTAGGTCATGACCCTTTAGTAAACCTATATATGCTCCATTTTCTTGGGATGCATTAAGTCCTAGAACCTTTCTAATAAGTTTTTCATCAGCTAGTTTTATTGCTGAGCCAGAGTCAAAGGGTGTACGTGGGCTTTGCAGAAGTCCTTTTTTGTCACGAAAACCAATAACATCAGCAAAAGCAGAAACCTTTGTTTTAAAATTTGGAATTTCTTCACCACTCATGATAGATGTTGCATCTTCAAATTTCAAATCTGAATGCTGTTTTATATCCATAACTTGGGCTAGCATATGCCCCTCTTTATGGGGCGCATAGATATAATCAAATTTTCTAATTCCTTGTCCGTTCACTGCAAAATTAAATTCAGTTGAACCAACATCTCCGTAAATATATCCGACTATTCCTTCTTTTTGTTGCATCGACATAATCCCCTATTTTATTAGATTATAAGTACTAATGGTTTTATAGTTTTTGTAATTTTCCTATCTGTTGTGCAGGTAATTGTGCAAGTATTTCTAGTGCTTTTATTTCCATGAAATGTAATTCTCCTGGAATAACTAGTGTGTGAAGAGGTTTTTTAAAATCAAAACTCAATAAATTTTTTATTGTATCTGCCCTAGAAATCGCTTTTTTTGATCCGGCTCTTGCAACCACACAGGCAACAGTTTCCTTTGTAATTATTTTCTTTTTATTCTTTTTTTCCATTTCAAGGAGTAGATTTAATCCTTCGTTTGCTGTCATAAATCTATTTTCCTCTTCTTTTATGTCAAGTAAAACTAATGTGTGAAGTCCAATTTTTTTGTTTTTTAGTATTACATCATAAGGACTAGTTGGAAAATAGTTTTTCTCTGGATAACAAAGAGTTGTAGTGCGACCAAATTTATAGTTCTGAAGACCTAGAAGACCTGATACAGCAGTAACAATGCTACTTCCATGTATTACTTTTGTTTTAATCCCTTTTTTAATTGCTCTAATTCTTAGGTCAACATGGGTTGTAGCAGTCATAGAATCTCCTGCAACAATAAAAGAAGTTCTTTGTTTCTCTGCTGAATTAAGTATTATTTTTCCCCCTTCTGTTTTTTCACGATTTAAAACTGTTATTTTTTTACCATAAGTTTTTTCAAGTTTTTCAAGTGTTGTACCCATTAGTTTTGCTGTGTAGAATTCTGCAAATATTTTATCGCTTTTTTGAATTTCTTCCAGGCCCTTGATTGATATGTCTTTTTCATCAAAAAGCCCGAGTCCTATGAATGATAACTGTTTACCGCTCATTTTTTTCAATTACTATTAACATTCTCTTATTGAATAAACCTTTTTCTTTTATCATGTTTTTAGCAAGAAGACCACCAGTTTCAACTGGTGGATGAATTGCT
>CAYYOO010000055.1:0-8356 GCA_964473335.1 uncultured Thermoplasmatales archaeon | reverse complement strand
GATATAATAAAAAAATTAAGAATTGAAGAAGAAAAAGGTTTGCTTAAAAATGATGCATCATTAGTTTTTGATGAACCAGATACTGAAGGAAATCATCAAGAAGATTTTAAAAATTTTAACAAAAATTATCAAGAATTATATTCAAATGAGAATAACTCATTAGGTTCTGAATTTAAAGATATCTCTTTTAGTTTTAAGAATCTTATCGACTGCATAGCAGATCCAATTATAATTGTTGACTCTAAAGGAAAAATTTTGGAGATGAATAACAAAATTACTAAAACTCTTGGTTATGATTATAACGATTTTATTGGAAAAAACGTTTTTAAAACAGATCTTGCTACAAAAAAAACAAAGGCAATTTTAGTTAAAAATCTTGTAAAAAGAATTGCAGGAATGAAAATTAAACCTTATGAGATAGAACTTAAGGCAAGTAATGGACAATTTTTAAGATTTGAAATAAATGCTTCAAAAATTGATTATTTGAATCAAAATGCAGATTTAATTGTTTTTAGAGAAGTAAGTGATTTGAGAAAAAAGCTTGAGGAAAATGAGAAAAGATTAGATACAATTTTAGAAAATCTTCAAGCAGGTGTAGCGATAATTGATCCTGAAAAACATGAAATTGTAGATATAAACAGATATGCATCAAATATGATAGGTTTACCTGAAGAAAAAATTAAAGGAAACATATGTCACAGCTTTATTTGCCCTGCACAAAAAGGAAAATGTCCAGTGACTGACCTTAGTAATACAGTTGATAAATCAGAAAAGATCCTAGTTACTAAAGAAGGAGTTGAAAAACCAATTCTTAAAACTGTTATTCCAATAAATATCAAAGGCAAAAATTTTCTTCTTGAAAGTTTTGTAGATATCTCACAAATTAAAGAAGCTGAACAGGCTTTAAGCAAATCAAAAAGAGAATCTGAAGGTATACTAAACGCTGCTGCTGGTGGAATACGGATTATAAATAGAAACTATACTGTTGAGAAGGTAAATGATACTTTATCTGAAATGATTGATATCCCTGCTGAAAAACAAATTGGATTAAAATGTAAAGACATTTTGAAATCAAAATATTGTGGAACAAAGGAATGCTCTCTTGTAAAAGTCCTAAACGATGGAAAATCATTTCAAAGAGAACAAAAATTGATTTGTAAAAATGGCAAGCAGATTCCAGTGCTTTTAAAAGCAACTCCTGTAAAAGATAAAAATGGAAATATTAAGGGAATTATAGAAGATTATAGAGATATTTCATCAGTTAAAAAAGTAGAATCTAACCTTAAAGAAAGCGAAAAAAAATTCAGACAGTTCTTTGAAAGCTCACCAGATTATTGTTATATGGTGGCACCAGATGGAAAAATAATAGATATTAATAAATCTGCAATTGAAATACTTGATTTAGAGAAAAAAGAAGATGCTATAGATAAACAAATAATACCGACAATATACACAGATCCAGGCAGAGCAAAAGAACTAGTTAAAAAATGGCAGAAACAAGGACATCTTAGTAATGAAGAAATAGAGATTAAATCAAAAAAAGGCAAACGAACTGTTTTATTAAGTGTTGATGATGTAAAAGATTATGATGGAAAACTTTTGTATTCAGTTCTAACGCAAAAGGATTTAACTGAATTACTTGAAAAAGAAGAAGAACTAAAAAACAAAGTCGATGAACTAGAACGATATAAGAAACTTACTGTAGATAGAGAACTAAAAATGATAGAGCTTAAAAAACAAATAAAAGAATTAGAAAAGAAATATTCGGAGGAAAAAACACTTGGTTGAATTTGTTTCACATGTCTGGATTTTTTTATTCATTGTTTCATTATCTATTTCAACGTTTTTAACGTATATTTTTTTAAAAGAAAAAGATAAAAGAAAACTAATCTTTGCAATAGCTTTTTATCTTTCTTCAATATCTTTTATACCACTTTCTTTAGGAGTTAATATCCTTGGAATACAAAATTTAATTTTGCAAAATATATATTACTGGGCATCAGTACCCTTGTTATTTGCAATAAACATATTACTTTTTGAACAGATAAGAAAAATTAAGAATTTTAACAAATTCTTCTATATATTTATGTCACTTACTATTGTAAGCTTTTTAATTGTTTTTCTACCATTTAAAGCTGAAATTTTATATTCAATAATTAGACAAATCCTTGCTTTAGAAATAATTTTTATATCGCTTGCTCTTTTTATAAAAAATAGAGAAATTGATAATCTTTATTTTTTCTTATCAATGACTAGTTTTACAATTGGTGGATTTGGAATGGGGCTAGGATACAATTATCTTGGTGCTTATTCTCAGTTACTAGGCTACGTGTTTATCGCCTTAATATTTATAAAACCAAAGACCAAAAAAGAAAATAAAAAGGTTTTTCCTTCATATTTTTCACTTGAAAATAAACTTGAAAATACAAAAAAAATACTTGCTCAAACAGAAGAAAAATATAAAAAACTTGTAAATAACTCCCCTGATTTGATTATAGAAAGTAAATTGGACGGGACAATCCTTACAGTAAACAATGCTATGGCCAAAAACTTTGGAAAAGAACCAGAAGAATTGGTTGGTAAAAATATAAATGATTTACTCCCCAAAAAAATACTGGAAGAAAGAATAAAATCTACTTTTGAAAGTTTTGAAAAAAACAAAATAATAACAACTGAAGATGAAAGAAGAGGAAGATATTTTCAAAATATCTATATACCAATGATTAGCCAGTCTGGTCAAAAAACAATACAAGTAATTGCTCGTGATATTACAAATCAGAAAAAATCCAACATGTTACTTGAACAAAAAATAAAAGAACTTAAAAAAAGCGAACTTGCAACACTTAATATTATGGAAGATTTTCAAGAAACAATCGGTGAACTCAAAGAAGCAAAAGAAGAAATTGATGATTTAAATAAAAACTTAGAAAAAAAGGTTGACAAACGAACAAAAGAAGTAAAAAAACTTCTCAAACAAAAAGAGGATTTTATTAATCAACTTGGACATGATCTTAAAACACCACTTACTCCAATTACTACACTTCTCCCAATTATTAAGGAGAAAATAGATAATGAAAAACTTGAAGAAATGCTTGATGTATCAATTAAAAATGCTGATTATATGAAAAACCTTGTAATAAAAACTCTTCATTTAGCTAGTTTGAATTCAACTAATACAAAAATAAATTATCAGGAGTTAAATCTTTTAGATGAAATCAATAAGATACTTGATAAAAAGAAATATCTTTTTGAAAGCAATGATATCAATGTTGAATATAATATTGATAATAACCTTTATGTTGATGCTGATCGGCTTAGAATAGAGGAATTATTTGATAATCTTATTTCAAATGCAGTAAAATATCTTCCTGATAAAAAAGGAAAAATTGTAATAGATGCAGAAAAAACAGATGATGAAATAACAATTTCTGTAAAAGATACAGGTGTTGGTATGACAAAGGAACAAATCAATCATATCTTTGATGAGTTTTATAAAATTGATGATTCCAGGCATGACTTGGAGTCAACTGGTCTAGGTCTTACAATATGTAAAAGGATCGTGGAGCATCATGGTGGAAAGATTTGGGCTGAAAGTCAGGGTGAAAATAAGGGAACAACTTTTTATGTTATTTTAAAAAATAAAAAAGATTTTGGGGGAAAAAATAATTAAACCTTTCTTATATATAAAAAAGAGATGAGCGGATGGTAAAAAACATAATGATTGTAGATGATAATCCAGATTTAGTTTTTTCAGTAAAAAATGGAATTGAAAGTGTAAATCCTGATTTTAAGGTAATAGGGGTTGAAAGCGGTGAAAAATGCCTTGAAAAACTCAAAAATAATGAGCTTCCTGATTTGATACTTTTAGATATTATGATGCCGGGAATAAACGGATGGGAGATGTTTGATAAACTCAAAGAAAATAATTCTTGGAAAACTATTCCTGTTATATTTCTTACAGCAAGAACTGATAATGTTGCAAAAAATGCAGGCAAGTTTCTTGCAGAAGATTATATTGAAAAACCCTTTGAGGTAGAAGATCTTATAGATAGAATTAACAAATCCTTAAATAAATAATTAATGTTGGAGTGATGTATGTATGGATAAAAAATTAATGGTCGTGGATGACGATCCATATATATTAATTACTTTACGTGAGCTTTTTGAAGATTATGGTTTTGAAGTTTATACTGTTCCTAATGGTAAAGACTGTATTAGTGAGTTAAAACAAGGTTTTAAAGGCGTTATCCTCATGGATATAATGATGCCTATTATGAATGGATGGGATACAATCCGTGAGATAGTAAAAGAGGATCTTTACAAGGGTATAACTATATCTATTCTTACGGCAAAAGATATGCCTGATCCAGATATGAATGAACTTAGAGAATACATAAAAGATTTTATTACAAAACCATTTGAGCCTCAAGAATTGATATCAATTGTTAAAAATTATTATAGAAATAACTGATTTGAAAATTGCTTAAAAAAATATTGGGATGCAAAAAGGTGTTTAATAGGTGAGGGAAGAACCTGAAATAGTAAAGAAACTTCGTGAAGAAGAACAAAACGACTTATTACTTATTTCAGATGAAAAAAAAGTAGAACCTGATAATACCGATTTTGAAGACGATTTAGATGAAATAAAAGAGCGTTACCGATCTTTATTCCAAGAATCAATGGATTGGGTTTATATAAGTGATTTTAAAGGAAATTTTTTAGATGCAAATCCGGCAGCGCTAAGGGGTATGGGATATACAAAAGAAGAACTAAAAAAACTAAATTTTGCAAGCATTCTTAAAAAAGGCCAACTTATAAAAGCATTAAAAGAAACACGCAGGCTTAAAAAAACAGGAAAACAAGAAGAAACTATTGAATACAGGGTTAAAAGAAAAGATGGTTCAATTGTTCATCTTGAAACAATGGGGTCCCTTCTATACAAAGATGGAAAACCATATGCGATTCAAGGGGTAGCAAGAGATATTACTAAAAGAAAACAAAATGAGTTGAAAATAAAAAAAATTACTAGTGCAATAGAACAAAATCCCGTATCAATAATTATTACTGATTCGGATGGTATTATTGAATATGTAAATCCCCAATACTCAAAAATATCTGGATATAAACCTAATGAATTGATTGGAAAACATACCCGGGTATTAAAATCTGGTAAACAATCTGAAGAATTTTATAAAGAATTATGGTCAACAATCTCATCTGGATCTATTTGGAAAGGTGAGATGCAAAATAAGAAAAAAAATGGCGAATTATATTGGGAAAAAGTTTTCATAACTCCGATAAAAGATTCAGATGGAAATATAACAAGTTATGTTTCATCAAAGGTGGATATTACTAATCAAAAGAAAATAGAAGAAGATATGCGAGTAAAAGATTACGCAATACGATCATCTATAAATGCTATTGCTATTACAAATTCTGTTGGAAATGTATCATATGTAAATCCTTCTTTTCTTAAAATGTGGGGATACTATAACGATAAAGAAGTAATTGGTAAGCCAATCGTTAAATTCTGGCAGATGAAAGGCCAATATATGAAAGTCATGGATGCAATGGTAAACGAAGGTGGATGGATTGGAGAACTGTCTGCAGAAAGATCTGATGGAACAACATTTCCAGTCCAGCTATCTGCAAACCTTGTAAAGGATGAAAAAGGCGATATGAAATATATGATGACTTCTTTTGTTGACATTACAAAACAAAAAGAAGCCGAAGAAAAACTTTTAAAAAATCAAAAAAGTATAAAAGAACAAAATATCAAGCTAAGAAAACTAGATGAACTAAAATCAACTTTTCTAAATGTAACTTCACATGAACTAAGAACACCTATGGCATCTATCAAAGGCTACATACAGATGATTATGAAACAAACATTAGGCGATACATCAGATGAGCAGAATAAAGCTTTAAACGTTGTTTTAAGAAACACTGAGCGCCTTGATCATCTCATACAGGATATCCTAGATATTTCAAGACTTGAATCAGGAACAATGAAATTTATACCAGAAAACACAGATATTTCAAAAATGATTGAAGAAATCGCTGAAACTATGAAATCCTCTGCAGAAACAAAACAAATAGAAATAAAAACAGAGGTAAAAATAGGACTTCCAGAGCTTTTTATCGACCAAGATAGAGTGAAACAGGTAATTATTAACTTTATAAACAATGCAATAAAATTCTCAGAACCAGAAACCAGTATAACAATAAAAGCAAGTAAAGAAAATGAAAACTTACTCTTTGAAGTAGAAGATCAAGGTAGAGGAATACCTGAAGAAAAATTAAATAGAGTATTTGATACATTTTACCAGGTGGATTCAGGAATGGATAGAAAATTCGGTGGAGCAGGACTTGGCCTTGCCATAAGCAGAGGTATTGTGCTTTCTCATGGCGGTAAAATATGGGTAGAAAGTAAAAAAGGAAAAGGCAGTACATTTAAATTTACACTACCAATTGAAGGTGTTAAAGACATTGAAGATAAATTTAAAGAAGTAGATGTTTTCGGACTCAAAGATGATAAAGTAAAAGAAGGATATGAAAAATATAAACATAGAATGAAGATTTAAAAAAAGGTTTGAGGAGAGAGAAAAAATATGAAAAAAATAATGATTGTGGATGACGAAACTGATCTAAGAGAAATGATAAACCTTATGATGAAAAAAGAAGGATATGAAACACAAATGGCAGAAAACGGAGAGGATTTCTTAAATAAAATCGATGAATTCGACCCAGATATAGTAACACTAGATGTTATGATGCCTGGTCTTACAACAAAAGAAATACTTGAAAAACTTAAAAATAAAACAAGTTCACCAAAAATAATACTTCTAACAGTTGTAAGGTTTTCAGAAGAAGAAAAACAAAAGATCCTTGAACTTGGAAATGTAGTAGATTATATCACTAAGCCATTTGATTTTGAAGAACTAATAGAAGAAGTAAAAAAGAATTTGGATTAAAGAAAAAAGGTGTAATCTTGGCAGTACGGGATGAAAAAATTGTACAGGTTAATTATTGGAAAAAACTACGAAAAGATTTAGATGAAATAGTTGGAAAACTAAACGGAGTTGTTTTATTCATTCACAACTCTGTAAAATTTAAAGACTTGATAGATTTTTTTAATAGAATACGACCAGATAAAAGATTAACAGTCTTATACATATCATTAATCAATTCATATAGCCGAATAGAGAGAAATTTAGAAGAAAAACCCTTGAACAATAAAAAATTTCATGTCGTAGATTGTGTATCTGGCTTTCTAATGGATAAAAAAGACACAAAATTTTGTGTATATAAAAACCCTCCTCAAGATCTTACAGCCTTAAAAAAAATGATTATGACTAATATCCAAAGAGTCAATCCCAATATTCTAATAGTTGATTCCTTGTCACAATTTATTAATTTCTCAGTTCCAACAGATGATGAACTATCAGACTTATATCGTTTTTTAAAAGAGCTTAGAGAAAAAATAATTGGATTGGGAGATGACTCGATAATACTGATTTATAACGATAAAGCAGGATATATGAAAACACTACCTGTAATGAATATAGACCTTATTTTGAAATATGATGTAATAAGGGATACCGTTCGGATAAAAGATTAGTATATGGTGGAAAATACATGATAAATGAAAAATTAAATTTAAATGAAAATAAAAACAGTTTTAGTAACGTAAATTACTGGCGGGAAATCGAAAAAAACATTGATTACGAACTTAAAAACCTAAATGGATTAATACTTCTTGTTCACAACTCGGCTGAATTTAGTGACCTATTAGACTTTCTTAAGAATTTTAGAAAAGGTGAATTTTCATGTATCTTATATATCTCACTTGTAAGAAGTTATGAATATATGAAAAAAGCGCTTGATCTTAAACCAATTGATGATAAAAGAATTATATTTATCGACTGTGTATCAGGTTATGCTTTTCCTACAGATGATGAAATAGATAATGCATTTTACCACAGGCCCCCACAAACTTTAGAGGAGATGGAAAAAATAATAAAATATGGAATAGATAAAAGCAACCCTGATATTATTATTGTTGATTCTTTTTCTCAATTTATCAACTTTTCAAAATCTACAAAAGATGAAATAAATCAATTATACGAATCCATAAATAAAATAAAAAAAGAGACAATGAATACTTCACAAAACACTATAATTCTCTTTTATGATTCAAAGCTCTCGGTTATTAAAAACCTACCAAAAACAGCAGTAGATACAATTCTCAAAATTGAAAAAGTTGAAAAACTTTAGATATAACTAAAAAAGAGATTTAAACTTGAAGTTAAAATCCCTTCCCCTGCATCTTTTTAATGATTTTAACAGGAGAAAA
>CAYYOO010000054.1:0-8589 GCA_964473335.1 uncultured Thermoplasmatales archaeon | reverse complement strand
AAATAGAGTAAGTTTGTTTGATTACGCGTATTTTCATTTACTCTGCTGGCTTTAAAATAAGCTGATTTTTTTTATTTCTAAAGATTATTTCATAATCTTCAAAAATAGGTTTTCTACCTAATAAGACAGGAATGTCATTTCTACCAGAAACATGTATCTCTAAATCATTGTATGTTATTGGTCTTGATTCATTGCCAATGGTCATGTTTATATTTGCTTTGTAGAGTTTGGCAATACCTCCTGCGGTATCAACATCTCCTGCTTTTCTGAGTTTTAATTCTAGGTATTTTGCAATAGGCATTGGTATTACTATAAAATCTCCTCCAGAATCAAGTAACGCATCGATATAAGGAGTTTCCCTGCCGTTAAAGTAAAACTTGACTTGCAGAACTGGATATTTGCTATATTTGAATATGTGCTCTTGTTTTATCATAGCGATCAATATAACCTATTTTCCTCTGAGAAAACCTTTGAGATTTTTATTTTATCTTCAGGAAATTTGTTTGATGGATATTTTTCTTCAGCTAGTTTTAGTATATCTTCTACATTTTTGCTATGATCTATGATCTCATCGTTGAATAATAGAAGCCATTCCCCTTCAAATTTTTTAGATGTTTCTGTGTCTTTCATTAAAATCACTAGAAAGTTTGTGTATTTAAAATTTTTTGTTATTTTTTGATAAAAAGTAATATTATAGGCGTTTTAAAATAAAAATTATAGAAAAGTATTTATACTAGGAATGACACAAGATATATTGTTAAAAAAATTGTAAGAAGAGGTTTATTAGTTATGAATATAATAACATTAAATGATTTATCTAGAGCTATAGCAAATAGAGTAGGCATAGATATAGAAGAAGCAAGAAGAGACGCAGGATTTGTAATGGACATATTTGGTTTTCAAGATAGAGTAATAGATAATGTTCTTGACCCTGAAGATAGACAGTTATTTTACATATTAGAAGAGGAAGGAATGCTTACAACTGAACGAGAAGAAACCACTCTATATGATGGTAGAGAATGGAGAACACACTACTGGGTTATCAGAAAAGACATTATTTTAAGATATTCAAAAGATGAAAACAAAAGAACTGGTAGTATACTATCAGATAAACAGACCATTGAAGACATCTCTGATGAAGCAATATATGATGCTTTAGAAGACGATGTATGGGTCACAAAAAAATTTGAGGATTAATCCTCTTTTTTATTTCTCAAAAGATTAATATCTAACTTTTTGTTACTGTTTTTTCACTATTTAAAAATATATTAGGTTTAAAAGGTGGAATTATGGTAAAACGTAAAATAATAATAAGTTCAGAATCAGTAACTGAAGGGCATCCAGATAAAATGTGTGATCTAATCTCAGATGCGATACTTGATGAGGCTTTAAGAGAAGATCCTAACTCAAGAGTTGCTGTTGAAACAGGAACTAAAAATGGCGGAGTCATGGTATTTGGAGAGATGACCACGCAAGGATATATTGATATACCAAGGATTGTTAGAAATACAATAAAAGATATTGGGTATACAAAATCTGAATATGGGATAGAATGGGAAACATGTTCAGTTTGGGTTCAAATTACTGAACAAAGTCCTGATATTTCACAGGGTGTTTCTAAAGGAGACGGTCTTCATAAAGAGCAAGGTGCTGGAGATCAAGGTATGATGTACGGTTATGCATGTAATGAAACAAAAGAATATATGCCGTTGACTATAGCTCTTGCACACAAACTTTCAAAAAAATTATCTGAAGCAAGAAAGAAAAATGAGATATCCTATCTTAGGCCAGACGGAAAAACACAGGTTTCAATTGAATATGATGAAAATGGTAAACCCTTAAGAGCAGATACAATAGTAGTTTCAACACAACATGACCGCGGTATTTCATATAAGAGAATTGAGAAAGACATAATTGAAAAGGTAATTAAGCCTATTTGTAAAAAATGGATCGATAAAGATACTGTGTTTCACGTTAATCCAACAGGTTCATTTATCAGAGGTGGGCCTTTTGCAGATGCAGGTCTTACCGGTAGAAAGATCATAGTTGATACATATGGTGGTATTGGAAGACACGGCGGTGGAGCTTTTTCTGGTAAGGATCCAAGTAAGGTAGACCGCAGTGCCGCTTATGCTTCTAGATATATTGCAAAAAACATTGTAGCAGCAAAACTTGCAGATAGATGCGAAATTCAACTTGCTTATGCTATTGGTGTTTCAGAACCTGTTTCAATAAATATTAATTGTTTTGGTACAAACAAAATACCAGTACCAAAAATGGAAGAATTAATAAGAGGATTTTTCCCATTAACACCAAATCAGATAATAAATCATTTAGATCTAAAAAGACCAATTTTTTATAGAACTGCATCTTATGGGCATTTTGGTAGAGATCATCCTGATTTTACATGGGAAAAAACAGATAAAGTAAAAATTTTAAGAAAAGAAGCTGGTCTTAAAAATTAGCTTCTTACTTTATTTATCGTTAATTTAAAGTATTCTTTTTCATTCTATTTTTTTGTGAAATTTGAAAGTGGGAAAAAGGAGAATAGATTATATCTATTAATTGCATTTTTTATTTTGATCTTAATTTTATTCACGATGATTTTAAGTTCCAATAAGATAACAACAGCATATGTTGAGGATGATTCCTTAGGTGAGGATTGGTATGAAGATAGAGATGATAAAGAATACTCTGATTCTCAGGTATTTGGTTTGGAAAAACACGCAAGTTTCACTTATAGAGCAAAAAATAAGAGTTATCCTTCTTTTTTAACAGTTAATACTTACAAAACTGTTTTTATGATGAGTGAAAATGAATTATATGATAAAACTGTTGATTTTATTGAAAAAGAACTAGATAAAAGGAATATAACTATAGATAAAAATGCGACAATAGAGGGTGAACGTACGTTAGTGAACGGACATACGACATTTTACATAAAATATACAGGCATGTTATACAATAATAACCAAACTTATAAAGTGAAAATCCAAGGTGAAACATGGAACTGCGAGCGTTCAGGTACTTCAATTATTGCAGTAGGTTACTCTCAAGTAACAAACAATACAATAGGGCAATCTGAAAATCTGAAATATTGGATTGATCTTGTAGAAGACGATGGATTGATTTCAAATATAAAATGTCACTGAAACAATTTTATAGCTCCTTAAGCTCTGCTTTTTGAAGTTTGTAATCCAAGGGGCAGTTAATATCTCCAAGGACCTTATCTATCAAATAGGTTTTATCTTTTTGAATTTTTATCTTACAATATTGATAATTTTTGCATCCGATACTATCGCAATCTATCTTATCGATTTTTGCTTTTGATCCCTCTGAATATTTTTTGTCTATGGCTGTAAGAATTGGTAGTTCTTCGACTTCAACGACATTAGCTGTTCCCTCATGTATTTTACAATTATGTCTTTTGTCTCTAACATTTTTAATTTTGTATCTTTTGTTCTGTTTTAGATTGAAGCATACTGTTTTTAATTTACAGTCCTTACAATCATTATTTGGACCTAGATAAATAAATTCTTCTCCTTTTTTGGCTAGTCTTTCTCCAATGAGAGTTACCAATGTCATTATTATATTACTCCGGTTGTTTTTGCTACTTTTTGTGCTGCTTCTTTAGTAAGACCTGTTTCACCTAATATAGTATATCTCTCAGGTCTTATCTCCTGGCATCTTACTAGTGCTTCTACTATCTTCTTTTTTGTTGCACCAAGTTCTTCAGACGTTGTGGGGGCACCAATTTTTTTGAGAGTATCTCTAATCTTTTCCCAATCTCCTCCATGAAGATAAACCATCATAATTGCTCCTAAACCGCATTGTTCACCATGAAGGGGGCTTCTTTTCCCTTTTAATAAAATTCTTTTTCCAAGATGATCAAGCATGTGTGAAAACATATGTTCTGATCCAGATGCAGGTCTTGTGTTTCCTGCTACGCTCATAGCAACTCCAGAAACTATCATGGCTTTTACTGCATACCAAGCAGATTCCTCTGTATTAGTTCTTATATCATTTGAATTATCAATTAATAGTTCTGCAGCTGTTTTTGCAAGTACTGCTGCGTGACTACTAAATTCTTCATCTTTCAAGCGATGTGCTAATTCCCAATCCATTACAGCTGAGATATTTGATATTACATCTGCACATCCTGATGCAAGCATTCTATATGGCGCAGTATGTATAACATCTGTATCAGCTAAAATTGCAAGGGGTGATACTGCGGTTTTTGAAACAGAACCTTTTCTATGTTTTAATGAAGCCCTAGGAGATGCTATCCCATCGTGGGCAGCAGAAGTTGGTACACTAATAAATGGGTTTTTTAATTCATATGATGCTAGTTTAGTAATATCTATAACTGTTCCTCCTCCAGCTCCTATCATTAGATCGCATTTGTTTTTCTTTGCATAATTTATAACTTTATTGACCTGATTTACTGTGGCAGAGGATACAATTTTTTCGTTAACTGTGTAACCTTCTTTTTTTAATATTTTTTGAATTTTATTACCTGATAACTTTTTGGTTTTTTTGTCTGCAACTACTAATGCAGAAGTACCACTGGTCACTCTATTACATAATTCAGCGATCTGTTCTGTTGTTTTGTGTCCTACAATAATTTCCCTTGGAAATACCATGGTTTTAGATTTTTTGAAATATCTCATAACAGCACCGTAAACCACGGATTTAATATATTATTCTTTTGTTTCCCGAATTGAAATATATGAAAATATATGACTATTTAAGAGAAAACCAGGCTAAGTTAATAATTTTTTTACCAATATTTGTAATTATTTTCCTTTTGATTGGATGTTTAGTTTTACCTAGGATTTTTTATGATAATTTTGTTTGGAAATACTTTTGGGGTCCAATTGCATCTGATGCACTTGGAGAAACACAATACTTAAATGGAATTGAAGCAGCTGATAAGTTTACCTGGGTCTCTGAAATTGTATATGGTTTTATCCTAATCTATGCTCTCTACGGTTGTTATAAGATTTTAAATAAGTGGAAGATAGCTATAGATTGGCATTTTTTTGTTGGGCTTTTACCTTTTATTTTATTTGGAACAATTGCTAGAGTTTTTGAGGATACAGAATTTTATAGTGAACCTCTATCTTATTGGTTTGTAACTCCTCTTATTTACATTCAGATGCTTTTTTTGGTTTTGATCTTATTAGTTATTGGTTATTTTTTACAGACAAAATTTAATAGTAAAAACAAACATGTTAATGTTCCAAATTTTTTGTTTTTAAGTGGTTCAATAATTCTAATTCCGCATATTTACTATATATTATTATGGCTGGGTGGAGATAGATGGAGTAATAGCAATGGAATCTCTATCGCTGTTTTTTTCCTAGTTATGGGTCTAGTCGGTTTGATTGTCTCTATTGTTTATCTTTTTTCCAGATTTTTTAATAAATATGAGAGTGTCAAGGTTTATTCAAAACCAATTAACCTAGCGTTAATTGCAGGACATATGATAGATGGTCTTGCAAGTTATATTAGTATATATAACCCTTTTAACATGAACATTCCTCCCTATTCTGAACTTCATCCTGCATCAGATATATTGATGCAGATTTGGCCTCCTCTTTATCCTATTGTTAAGTTTTTACTCATGATTTTAGTGATATATGTTTTTGATATAATGTTTAAAGAAGAATTAAAATCTCATCAAAAGATTATATACATACTTAAAATTGCGATTTTCATACTTGGTTTTGCTCCTGGGTTCCGTGATATACTTAGGGTTATGATGGGGGTATAATATTTGAGAAGGCACCCTGACTGGCTTAAAGTTAAGATACCTGGCGGTAAAGATTTTGTAAAAATGAAAAAGCTACTTAGATCTACTAAGCTTCATACTATTTGTGAAGAGGCAAAATGTCCCAATATTTCTGAGTGTTTTAATAATGGTACCGCTGTTTTTCTAATACTGGGAGATATCTGTACGAGAAATTGTAAATATTGTAATGTAAAACACGGAGAACCATTATTATTGAATCCAAATGAGCCTAGAGATGTAGCTTTAAGTGTTAAAGAACTTGATCTTGACTATGTTGTTATAACATCAGTTACTCGTGATGATCTATCTGATGGTGGAGCTAAAGTTTTTTATGATGCTGTTTTGAAAGTTAGAGATTTAAATCCAGATTGTAAAATAGAGGTATTAATCCCTGATTTCAAAGGAAAACTTAATTCTTTGAAAAAAGTAATTGAATCAAGGCCTGATGTGATTAATCATAATATTGAAGTCGTTGAAGGCCTATTTTCTTCTATTAGACCTGAGGGGGATTATCATACTAGTTTAAAGATTCTAAAAAACATAAAAAAATTTGATAAAAACATTAAATCTAAGTCAGGTTTTATGGTTGGATTTGGGGAAAACAAAGAACAAATTGTTAAGACAATGAACGATTTAATAAAAGCTGATGTTGATTTTTTAACAATAGGTCAATATCTTCAGCCATCTAACAAGCATGCTGAGATAAAAAAATATTATACGCCTAAAGAATTTGAGGAATTAAAAGATATTGGTCTTAAAATGGGTTTTAAGCATGTGGAATCTGCTCCTCTGGTCCGAAGTTCCTATCATGCAAAAGAAGTTTTTTCATAAAAATGATTATATACATTTTTTTATTATGGTTCTTCGTTATGATTTCAAAATCTGAATATAAAATACCAAAAGGAAAGCTTGTCAAAATTAATCTAGAGTATGATGAAAAATCAAATAAAATTGTTAAACTCAGGATAATGGGTGATTTTTTTGCTTATCCAAATGAATCGATTGAGGTTTTGGAAAATAAATTAGTAGGAGTTGCACTTAAAAAAAGAGAATTATTTGAAAAGATTACTTGTCTGATTAAAGATAATGATTTTAAGTTCATTGGTTTAAACCCTGAGGGTCTTACTGAGGGGATTTTGAGGTGTCTAAATTGAAAGAGGAATGGCGTTTTCTTGTCACTGATGGAAATAATGCCTTTAAGAATATGGCCATTGATAGAGCCATTCTAGTTGCAAATAGTAAAGGTATGATTCCTCCAACAGTTAGATTCTATCATTGGATCCCATCTGCTATTAGTATTGGGTATTTTCAGAGTTTAACTGAAGAAATCGATCTTGATTATTGTAAAAAACATGGTATTGATTATGTAAGAAGGATCACTGGTGGTGGAGCTGTTTTTCATGAAAATGAGCTTACATATAGTATTGTGATACCTGAGTCACACACTGAAATCCCAAAAAATATTATGGATAGCTATGGTAGAATTTGTGGGGCTATCATGAAGGGTCTTAAAAACTTTGGAATAGATAGCACGTATTATCCAATCAATGATATTTTATCAAACGGGAAAAAGATATCAGGTAATGCTCAAACTAGAAAACATAAAACTGTTCTTCAGCATGGTACCGTTCTTTTAGATGTTGATGTAGAAAAAATGTTTTCCATATTGAAGATTTCTGATGAAAAGATGATCGATAAACTTGTTTCTGATGTCAAACAAAGAGTTACATCAGCTAGGCATATTCTAAATAGAGATGTTTCTTTTGATGAAATTGTTGATGATATGAAAAAAGGATTTGAAGAAGAGTTTAACGTTGAACTTATTAAAGGAAATTTAACTACTGAAGAAGAAAAACTTGCATTGGATTTTGAGAAGAATTACTTTTCTAAAAAAGAATGGAACCATAAGAGATGAAGATTGAATCTTTGAAAGTTAATGCTTTTACTGATAAGGTTGATGGGGGAAATCCTGCGGGAGTCGTTTTAAATCCAAATAATCTTACTCCTAGTCAAATGACTCTTATTACAAAAAAATTAAAGGTTTCTGAAACTGCTTATTTTTTCGATAGTAAAAAGGCAGATTATAAACTGTTATACTATACTCCAACTGTTGAAGTTGAGTTATGTGGTCATGCTACAATTGCTTCATTTTTTACATTAGGCCTTAAAAAAATCATTTCTAAAGATGCTACTATCAAAATTGAAACAAAGGCAGGTATTTTACCTATTGATCTTTATTTTTCAAACGGTGATATATGTAAAGTTATGATGACCCAGGCCGTACCTATTTTAAAAGATATAAATCTGGATATTGGCGATATAGCAGATAGCTTGAATATTAGTAAAAAAGATATTGTTTCTTCAATGCCTGCTCAGATTGTTTCTTCTGGTTTGTTTACAATTCCGATTTGTGTTAAATCTTTTGAGATTTTAAAATCTATAAAGGCAGATTATTCAAAGGTCTCAAAAATTTGTAAAAAGTATGATACTGGTAGTTATTTTGTTTATACTTTTGATACAATTGAGCCCCAATCAAAATATCATGGTAGATGTTTTTGTCCTCTATATGGTGTAAATGAAGATCCTACTACTGGTACTGCAAATGGTGCAGTCAGTTATTACTTGATCAAAAATGAAATTGTTAAGGATGATACCTTTATTGCTGAGCAAGGTGATATTATGGGTAGGCCTGGTAGAGTTCTTGTTGAATTTCAAAATAATCGGGTTAAAGTAGGTGGAAGGGCAAAATTTGTAAAAAAGCAAATTATAGATATATAAAAAAATATATTTTAATA
>CAYYOO010000053.1:0-8994 GCA_964473335.1 uncultured Thermoplasmatales archaeon | reverse complement strand
TCTTCTCTGTGGCCTGAGGGATTATTTCCTTCTAGTTTTAGAAATATTTTTTTTATTCCTAGTTCTTTTTCTAGTTTTTTTGCTCTAACAAGTGGCGTTCTTCCTACTCTACTTTTAAGTATTTCTTCTGGCATATTCTTAAATCCTCAAAATAAAAAATATTCATATTTTTGTTTTACCAACCAACTTTAATATTAATAATCTTTTGGTTTTTTTATTTCAATCTTTTAAATATTATCTTCTATTCAAAGTTTAAGATGTTTTACAATTATTTTCTGTCTGTTTTTAAGTTATACTATTATATTATTCCTTAACTCCAAATAATATTGAGTGAAAAAATGAATAAGAAATATATTGGAATAGTAATAATGGCGCTGCTGATAATACCGATGACACCTGCAATTGCATTAAACACAAATTCGTTTAATAAACAAATGAGTCAGAGACCAACTGAACCCTTAATTGACGGGCCTATTGAAGCGGAATACGGTGAAAATTGTAATTATACTGCTGTTAGTACTGATCCACAGGGAGATGATTTGATTTATGTGATAGAGTTCTCAGATGCTCCACGTAGCGTAAATGAACAAGGACCTATCTTATCAGGTGAAGAAATAGAATTTTCACATGCTTGGGATGATTTTTATCAGGAAACAAATCCATATAAGGTCCGAGTAAAAGCAGTGGATGAATATGGTCATGAAAGTAAATGGGGAAGATTTATTACACATGTAGAAGATGATGATGATGTAGCAAAGAATAAAATAAATAAAAACCCAAAATTCCTGAGATTGATAGATGATATATTTGAAAATTTGAATCAAATTTCTGACAATGAAAATAACAGAGAGAAATTGTTTAATTTTTTCTTTCAGGTAGGTAAATAATAATATATTTTTTCTTTTTATTTTTTACATATTTTAATATATTGTACATTTAGTCGATTATATATTAGAAATTTAAATTTTATCTTTTAGAAAATATTTATCTATAGTGTTATACATGTCAAGGCCATGGGAAATTCAGATATTAAAAAGAAAATCAAGGACAACAATATCAGATGGATTCAACTTCATTTCACTGATTTAATAGGTAGACTTCGTACTCTTCATATGCCTAGTGAAGTTTTTATTGATAAAGTTACAACTGATGGTATCGGCTTTGACGGTTCAAGTGTAGGTTTTGCAAAGGTTGAAAAATCTGATATGATAGTAAAACCTGATCCCGATAGTTTTTTACTACTTCCTCATGAAAAAGATGAAGCACGTTTCATTGGTGAAATTTATGATTTAAATAACAAGCCGAATAAATCATGTCCAAGAAGAATACTAAAGAAAGCTATTGATTATGCTAATAAGAATGGTTTTGATGAAATCAAGATTAGTCCAGAGATGGAATTTTATCTTCTTTTAGAGCATGGTGAACAGGAACCAAAGATTGTTGAGCAGCAGGGTTATTTTGCTCCTCCTTCTCTTGATGATTGTAAGGAATATCGTAAAACCTTGTCTGAATTTTTAATTGAGAGTAATTATCATTTAAAATATCATCACCATGAAGTAGGTCTTTATCAACACGAAGTTGAAATCTCTGCTCTTTCTGCTCTTTCTGCAGCTGATTACTGTATCTATTTTAAGTATTTAGCTAGAGAAGTAGCTAGTTTATTCAATCTTCTTGTCACATTCATGCCTAAACCTTTTTCTGATGATGCAGGAAATGGTATGCATGCTCATGTTTGTTTTTTTAAAAATGGTAAAAACATGTTTCAGGATGATAACGATGAATACCGTTTGAGTCAAACCGCGAGATATTTTATAGGTGGCATTCTTGAACATGCTAGAGGTATGGCTGCAATTGCTAATCCTACTTTGAATAGTTATAAGCGTCTTATTCCAAATTTTGAAGCACCGATCTATATTGCCTGGGCTCAACATAATCGTAGTAGCCTGGTAAGAATTCCTGCTAGAAAAAACATTGATGTTGAGATCCGTAACCCTGATCCAGCAGCAAATCCCTATCTTTTGTATGCAGCTATGATCCATGCTGGAATTGACGGAATTAAAAAGAAGATTAATTATGAACCTATCCCGAAAAATATCTATCAAATGAGTGAAGAAGTTAAGGATCTTGGTATCAAAAAGCTTCCAACAAATCTAAACGAGGCAATAGAGGAACTTGAAAGTGATGATATAATTAAAAAGGCCATTGGAAGTGAGACTGTTGATCTATTTGCAAGGTATAAAAATAAAGAATGGCAGAAGTATATTTCTGAAACAACAGATCTAGAGTACAGGCTTTATTTCCATTGTTAAATTTTTTAAATTAATTTAAAAAATTCCATGTGGTAAAAGATTTAGAAGTTTTTCAAATAGGTTGCCTAAGTCATTAATAAAATTGAATATGGGTCTTGGGGTAATGTCTTTAGTTTTCACTTTTTTGTCTTCTTTTAAATCAATTAAACCTAGATCGATAACTCCATCTGACCATCCAATATCTTTGATTATCTTTTGTTTTTCTCCGTCATCAATTACAACATTGATTGTGTGCATACTTGCTGGTTTTTCTTTTATATCTGTGTGATAATTAATACTAAAATCTCCATTATTATTCATTGTGATTGTTGTGCTATCTGTCTGTGATTCATCCTTGAAACTGACAGTTATTTCGTTTTCAAGGTTTTTTAATGTTCCCTCTACAGTTATTGGCTCATTCCAGATTTCACCTTCATAATAACCATATAAACTTTCTAAATTTGTTGCAATTCTGCTGAAATCTTTATAAGTATCTTGCAGTCCTCTTGCAGCTTGGTACGCTTCGTAGATTACAATTCCTAGGTTTATAACATCAACTATTTTTACGTTTCCTTTTTTATCGTATACACTTTTTATTTCGTTAGGCAGGTCAACAAAAATCACTCTGAACTCTTCAGGGGCATCTGCCAGACCGTTAATTAAATCAGGTGTTTGAACAATCGAATCATGAATTGCCTCTGCAGATTTGCTGATATAACCTAGTCTTGGCTTCATAAACTCATAAGTTGCATCTATTGTAAAATTTATTGATCTACGTATACACTTTTTAATTGCCTCGTTTAAACTTTTTTCTAAACGCTCCTTTTTTTCTTCGTCAGTTTTTGGTAATTCTGGCAATTTTTTTATTGCATTTTTCAAAATTGTTGCATTCTCATTAAATGAAGCTACAAGACTATTGTGAACAAAAGGTTCTTGA
The DNA here is from genome assembly GCA_964473335.1 of uncultured Thermoplasmatales archaeon. GTDB lineage: Archaea > Thermoplasmatota > E2 > DHVEG-1 > DHVEG-1 > CAYZTD01. Next base: position 5,769 of record CAYYOO010000053.1, on the reverse strand, counting down.
ATCAAATAAAATATGTTGACTGAGCTTACAACAATATCAATCAATGGTTGTAAGTATAGATACACTGCTTCGATTGGTATTATTAAGATGTAAACTGCAATCTGTCTGATTATATTTATTGCTAGATTGATGTAATCTTGATTCCATTCTTCATCACTTCCATCCGGTTGGTTATTGACAAGATAATCTGCAATATCTAATAGATCATTTACAGCAATTTTATCCTTATCTAAAAATTCTAATAAGTCTGATCTCAAATCTTCATCATTAATTTCATTAATTAAATCTTCCAATTCATTTATTTCTTCTTCTTTTAGATAAACACTTTCAAGATCACTACTGTGAACAGTTGTTGTTAAGGGTGTTAATAGCATTAATGTTGAAAAAAACATTGCAAGTGGTATTTTTTTATCCATAGTTTTTACCCCGATTTATATTTCATAATTTATATAATAATACTATTATAAGTATATAAATTTTTCCTTAAAAATAAATTGAAAAAAATATAGATTAAAAATTTACCTTTACATATCTTTTATCTTCAGCACTTGCTTTAAAAAGATTAGTTGGTTTTAAATGCATTAACCTAGCAATTATTAAATCCGGAAAGGATTGGATACGAATATTATAAACTGTAACACAGTCATTATAAAATTCCCTTCTATCAGCAAGTTCGTTTTCAAGTCCAGTGATTCTTTTTTGTAATTTCAAAAAATTTTCAGAAGCTTTCAACTCAGGATAATTCTCAGCAACAGCAAATATATTTTTTAAAAGATCACTTATCATATTATCAGCAGCTGCTTTTTCTGAAAGTGTATCTGATTCATTTAAAAAAGACCTGATCTTTGTAAGTGATTCAAATGTCTTTTTCTCATGTTGCATGTATCCTTTTACTGTGTTTAATAGATTAGGTATCTCATTTGATCTTTGTTTAAGTAAAACATCAATGTTTGCCCAAGATTTATCAATATTATTTGTTAATATGATGATGCTATTATACATTATAATGAATAATATACCGAATGCAAGCATCATAACCAAGGCAATTATTCCAATAATTAAAACTATCATATTTAATTCTCCTGATTCATAATATTAAAGCAACAATCAAACTTAAAGCTATCAAAAATGAGCCGATTATGATTCCGCTGTATGCCTTTAAACTGAACCTTCTTAATAAAGATCGTTCACCTCTATCTGAAATATAATAAAACTTTTCGTTCTCCCCTTTATGTATCATCACATCCTCAACTCCTTTTTCAGCACTAGCTTCTTTAAAATATGGATTATCAGACGCAGTTCCCAAGATATAGAGTTTGTCACCTGGAGAGATAAACCATTCAGTATATTTCATTGTCTTGTTTACCCCAAATAAGAATCCTTCAAATGATACATTAGATGAATTTAAAAATTTTTTAACAGATTCAGGAGGATCATTTCCAAAACTAGATCTAAAACAATTGTCCATTGGAATATCGATTTTTGCATTACGCGGGTCAATAATCACCATTCCTGTATCATCTTTTAGATAAAATAGATTAAACATTTCATCTCTAAAAACTGTGACCCAGTGACTATGTTTACCAGATCTTCTATATTCTTCAACCATGCATCTATAATATACACAATCATTTTGTGAGAAAGGACTCTTTAATATCTTATTTTCTTTTGGAACCACAATTCCTGATATCTCAACAAGACCCATAGCAATCGAACGAATCTTTGATGTTGGGATGTTCTGAATCAATCGCTTCCATCTAAAAGATAAAAAACCCCAGACAAATAAAACTAGGCCAATCACAATTAGAACAATGAAAAATATTAAAGATCCTAATGATTGCATAAGTCATTAATAAAAGTCCAGCATAAAATCTTTATTAAATTGATATAAATTTTTTATGTATTGTATTAAAGCTTTATGATCACAAAATTTTAAAACAAAAAAAAAGAAAAAAAGAGGTTTAGATTTTTTTAACTATAGCTTACCAGTTCCATTTTTATGTCATTTACTGGCGGTGTGAAATCATGTAGATTTCCTTCGATTTTTACTAGGTTTTCAACCTGTGAACTATAGAACATTTCTCCAACACCCTGTACCATTTCGATCCTGTAGCAGTTATATGATCCACCGGGGACTGAAATCTGTGTTGTTTCTTCTACTTCAAATGGCGGTTTTCTGAATAACTCCTCGATTTCATTTACTTCAAATTCGTCTTCAATACCTACATCATCTAAGAACTCTGAAATGTCTATCACAGGTAGTTGATCTGCAATAAAATCTGGTATTAATTCAACACCAAATAGCTTTGCAACATTGTTTATTATTTTTAGAACTCTTAGATACTTTGATTCGATTGTTCCATCAAGTGTGAGCTTTGCTTCTTCAACTGGCCATGAATCATCTATATCCAATGGGAATTTTAGAAGTGAAAACGGATCATCAAGACCGTATATCAAATTTGCTGTCACTGGTATTCTGTCTGGTAGAAGTATCCTTGTCATTATAGGGGGTAAATTAATATCTAGATCCTCAAGTAATTGCGCTGTATCTAATTCTATATCAAAAGATGTTTCCATTCCTGCGATTGCCATTGTGTTTTTCTCAACGAAAACCTTTCCAGTGATTGAAACTTCTGGTGGGAATTCAAAGGCAAGTTGTGTTGTTTCTTCTTCATTGTAAGGATCAAAATTTATGTCAAAAGATCCATCCACTGAGTCAATAGCAAGAGATAGTTCATAGTTATCACCTGCTGTATCTACCACTTCTAGATTTAGGTTTCCTGCGTTAAGATTTATGTCTATGTCTCTTCCTTCTACTTCATGCAATGAGTAATCAACATCATATATTTTATAGGTCCACTTTTGACCTGTTGACCAGGTTGGAAGATTTGCTGTTGGGAGCATAACTTGTGTTTTTTCTTCCTCATCTGACTGCATTTGCATTGAGCCGCCGCCTAGTTTAATGGTTGGATCGCCAAGTATTGCTCTTTCTTCTATTGTTTTTCTGTCTATTTCATCATTATTTATGTTTCCAATGATGTTTATGTAATCAGTTATACCTGTAACCCATATCTCACCGATTGTTTCTTTTCCCTGCACTGCAAAGGCATGGGCAAATCTTGGGCTTATCCATCCGCCAAGACCTTGGGTGATTCCATTATTTATATAGCCATAACCAAGACCTGTTGCTCCAATTGCACCAATTCCTCCTCCTCCATCTTGTAGGACGAACCATGAGGATACATCAGTTGGAGTATATTCTAAGAAATGAGCTCGTGGAAAATTAAGACCACCTGCATCTATCACTTGCTGGAATGCAACATTAAACTGTCCGCTATGACATCCATCTAGAACAAGGAATGGATATTTTCCATCATTATTGAAGTTTCTTACATCAAAGACTGTATAGAAATATGAAAAGTCACCTTCAGTTTGCCCGTCCGGCCAGAAATTTCCACAAACCGCTGGATTAGAATGAGTTTGCATGTTTACCCAACCGCAGCCCTGACTAATAACAGGTGTTACATCGTCTGGTTCTCTAACAACGATATCTCCATTTTCTGAGGTATAACATTTTGTTAACTGAAAATTATCCTGTTTAAGATATTCACCTGTTAAATCAGCTGCAATCTCGCCTTCGTAGACTCCCTCTTGAATTTCTCCGCCTTCCTCTCTAGCTGGAGGAGAAGTATCTCCACCACATAGAACTGCTTTTTTGAAACTAGGATTACCGTGTTTATCGTAATCAATTATTTTGTCTACAATTATATCTGCTTCCCATGAGTATCTAAGTGGGATTCGACCAAAATAAACATCTGGGTAATAATCAGGTAGATCAGGGTTTCCTGATAAAGGTCCTTCTCCAGCTATCCCATTTCCATTACTATCCCAATCATCCATTTTCAAAAATCCATATTGATCTGCATAATACACATCAGCAAAATATAGGTCACATGAGTAAGTTGGGTCATATTCTTCACCAGTTGCTGATGTTGCTCCGTCTCTATTGTGACTCGGGAAAGTTGGAACCCACCATTCATGGGTTTGGCCTTTTCGTCCACCGAAAAATAAAACATAATCTACGCCCCATGTTTTTACCTTGTCTGCAAGATACATCTTGATTTCTTCCCAGTCATATTGACTGTTATAGTTGTTATCGCTGTAGATCTCATCAACATATGTGACCTTTGTTTTTATTCCAATACTTCTTTTATGGTTTGCAAGTTCTTTTACTTTATCTTCGAACTTATCATTTGTAATGATCAAAAGATCATAAGTTTGTGCTGAGAATCGCGGGATTAAAGGTTCATCGATGTTTAGATCGATCTCAATAGTTTTTGGTACTTTTATGTAGTTATTTGCCGGCGAATACTGAGCATAACAACGTACATTTACAATAAAAACATGTTCTCCATCTTCAATTCCTGAACCTGTCCTAATTGTGTATTCATCTGATGGATAAAGATCACTACTTGAATATATGTCAGTATCATATGTTGTTATTTCATGATCAAATATCACTTCATCAGTTGTCATTGGTTGAGCGATTTCTGCAGGTTTGATTTCTTTTTGTAGATTTATTTGATCCCAATCAATTGTAACTTGTGAATTTACAAGTTTTGATCCTGCTGATGCATAAAAAGTCTTTGAATATACAGGTATTATTGGCCGACCTGATTCATATAAATTACTTGTTGATTCTTCTAGTTCTATAACAACAAAATTTCCTTTATCAATTATCTCAGCTTCTGAAAAATCTATTACATCATCATATGATGTTGCTTTATATTCAATTTTTGTTTTTTCAATATTTTCATTTTCGTTGTCTATCACTTTATTTTGTTCTTCTAATTGTAAACCAACTGCTCCAAATCCACTAAGGATTAACAAACTTACCACTAAAAGTGGCACTAATTTTTTCATATCTTGGTCACCTCCACCAAAGGTAATTAACAATTGCTAATCTGCATTAACAATTATAAATATAAATGTTTTGTTCAAACCTGTAAATTGAATATTTTGGCAAATTTTAAAACTATCTTTTCTAAACCTGGAAAGTAATTTAATATCATTTCTTTAAAATTATGATTGATGCTCTTAATGGTCTTTGAATTAACTTTCAAAGTATCACTTCCCTCATCTTCTCTAACATCTCCGTTTTCACCATAACCTCCACCGACAATTAGATTTACATTTTTTGAAGCACCTTTTTTAACTTTTGCTTTAAAGGTCATTGTTTCAGAAAAAGGGGGTTCTACATCAATCCAACTCCATGATACCTCTTCATCGTTAGCATAGGTAAGTCCAACCTCTTCGTTAATTATAGTTGGAGACATAGAACCTACTCTGTAATCAAACATAGGTCCATTTGAGGTTGTAGGTAGTTCAACAAGTATTCCAAGCCAAAAATAACTTCTTGGTATATCTACTGTTACTTTAAACTCGATAACTGTTCCAACATCAAGAGAGTTAAGAGAATCTTTCCAATCGCCACCGGCAACCCTTGCTTTTAAATCAACTGTTATTTCATTATTAAGAGCTCTAGTTTCTTTTTCTAGGTTAGAACCTTGTACACTTAAAGGAAGTATTGATAACAAAAAAACTATGATTAGACTTAATATTAATTTATTATATCTTCTCATATACTTTTTTCACCTCCACCAAAAGGATGGTATACTAAATAACAAAAAGTATATAAAGTTTATGTGTCTTATGGCTTTGGGACAGTATTATTTAATCGTGGGTTATTTGTCTGTCAGTTCCGTTCAG
>CAYYOO010000052.1:0-9458 GCA_964473335.1 uncultured Thermoplasmatales archaeon | reverse complement strand
AATAAATCCATATCCTTGTCTATGATTAAAGAATTTAATAGTTCCTTGCAATTTTAAAACCCTTCTCATATCTATAACTTCTACAAGAACCAATATTTTTTAAATCAAAAAAACATAAACACTGTTCTATGAAAAAAGAAAGTCTAGCAGATAATGAAGAACTAATAAACAGCATATCCTATTATCTCTCAGAATATTTCTGAGAACTATCTTCTTTCTTTTTCTCTAGTTCTTTATTTGCCCTGTCTAATTCATCAATGTGTTCTTGGAAATTCCAAAAGAAATTCACTAAACCTTTTTTCATTGGTTCTATATCTTCTTTATTTTCAAATGTTATCAATACTGCATATTCATGGCCTAATCGGCCTGCCCGAATTCGATACTTGCTTTTATTACTCATTTTATGTATTTTCACCCCCGTTTTTGATTTTTCTTGCTTTTTTCAATCTCTCACACAAAATTTTACGTTGTTTTTTGCTAATTTGACGTTTATAATTAAACTTGAGAAGCTCCGCAAATTTTTTTATGTTTTTTTCGGCAAAGACTAACGATACCTCAAAGTCTCCGAGTTGATTGATTCTATAGTCTGGAGCTGTCTCTGATTGTAATTTTCTTAAAAGAATCTTGATGCCTCTCTGTGTTTTATACGTTGATACTGCTACTAACTGCTTTTTTGTAATTGAAAATGGTTGGACAAAACCATATTTGCATTTTATACTCCAGATTCCAATTTCGTCACGAAAAACACGATATTTGTCACCATACTTTTTTTTGAGATAAAGTTGCCATTTACTTTTGGGAATATCACGGTCAGAAAGAACCTCAGTCAATTAGCCATTCACCCCATTACGAATAGATTTTAATCTTTCTTTTACTATGGTTTTTCCCTGCTCTGTAAGATTCCATCGTTTTTTATCAATACGAAACAAAATACCTTTAATCTCTAATTTTTCAAGAACTACAATACATTTATCTCTGTCTCTATAACCATAGACCCGATTAACATCAACAACATCCAGGTATTTTTTTCTACTATACAAGGCACGTTTCAAAAGCAAAAGCTGATTACTACCTAAATTCAGAATCAAGACCTCCCTTGTTTTAAAAATTTTTTATATCTTATTTCAAGATAATTACTGGCTTTTTCCAAAACTTTAATCTTCTTTTTAACCGGTCCATATGGCTCAATATAATCTTTAAATTCCTTCGAACCATGATAACTTTTAACATTTTTGATAACAGGTTTTCTAAAACTTTTTTTGATTTTATCTATCCACTTAACTGATTTACTATAAATTGATTTCAAAATAGTCCCTAAGATAATATCATAATTGGTTTTCCTTCTATTAGGATTAAAAACCATATCCATATTATTATCTGAAGTTGAAATTAACTCAAAACAGGATTTGGTTAATTTATCGCTAATCAATACATTTAAAACATAGGCATCCTTTAAAACAGAAGGGCTAAATTTATAATCTATTAACCTTCGAGTTGCCTGAAGATAATCTCTAGCTAATTTTATGGATATATAATGACTACGATTAGGAAACTTAACAGCTACAATCTGGTTAAGGTCCTGAGAATGACATAAAAGTGTTAGACAACTTTTTTTATGAATATAATCGAAAGTAAAATCACTAGATGCTTTCTTAAGAGAAGGTACTAGTTTGCCTATCAACTCCATACTAACAACTCCCCCCTATTGTCAGGTTTTTCTCCTTACAGAACCTGACAATACAATACTTTAATGTCATGTGTCTAACCTGTAAGAACCTGACAATAGCACTAATATGTTTGATACCTGACAATAGCAGATACCTAGAAAAATGAAAAAATAGTCCAAAACCTGACAATAGAAATCCAAAAAAACACCGTTTTACTGTCAGGTTTTTCTCCTTATGAAACCTGACAATACGATTTTGCTCTTGAAGGGATTTACTTCTTACTAAATAAAAGTAAGTAGTTCTGTAAGAACTACTTACATAATAAATTATACATATAGATTCATTACTGGTTCTTACTTTTTTGGGGGTGTGGGGACGAAAACCTGACAATAGAAATCTCTCCTGTTGTATATGGAGAACACCAAAAAAACATGACCTGACAATAGCCAAAACCCTTCGAGAAAAAGTTTTTTTTCTCCTGTTGAAAATGTTTTTTGTTTTGTCAGGTTTGAGTAGTCTAACACTTGTAAAAAAAACCCTACAGGGTTTTTTTCTATCTTTAGAGTTACCTATGGGTTTCATTTATTATCTCCTAGAAGTTCTATGCGCGTCTCGAATTTCATCGATTGAAATGATTTTAAACCCGTTCTTCAATTTTAGTTTAATTTCTTTGTTGGTAACTTCTTCTAATATTCCGTAATAAAAAAACAACCGATTGGAAATCAATGCATGGTTAACCCCAACTGCTAAAAATCTCCCCTTCAATTTATCCAATTCTTTTTTCTTTATTCTCATCTTTATCATCTTTTATTTCTTTCTTCAATTTCGTAATTTCATCGATTAAAAAAAATGTGAATTTTTCTGATTCAATCGAAATTTCAGGGCAGAGTTCTCTGTGGAGATTTTTTAGACGGTCACTAGGAGACAGATTACTTTACCTCCTTTTCTTTTTCAAATTCTTTATTTATTTTTTCAGCCCTTTCAGATATCGCTATATCTATTTCTTTTCTTAGATAACCATATAGTTTACCATATTTTTTTAAAACAGAAAACCTAAGTTTTTCGATTGGTTTATCGGAACAATTTAAATGTGCCATTTCTACCAATATAGTTATATATCACATCTGCTATATATAAACATTAAACAATAAAATAGTCTTTATATTGTGATAACATGGTAACAAAACAAAGAAAAAATAAAAGAGCTGTTTTGAAAAATTTTGACGATATCTTAGAAAAAGGCAAAGAAAATGAACCGTATTCCTCAATATTAAGAATCCTGCTTCTTGCTCCTTCTATTGATAAAAATTTTGAGCTAATGAAAACACAAGAATTAAATGAGCTTATAGTTAAAAGATATGAAATATCACCAAAAAGAAGAGATAAAAAAAGATATCGTCTTTTTCTAAAATTAAAAAAAGAATTGAGAAAAAATCGTGATATTCATTTGAATCAGGATATTGGCCCAGACAATTCTATTCCTGGTAATACTTCTTCTGATTATCATAGATTTGAATCTAAACTTAAGGCATTAGAGAATAAAGGATTTATTGAAAGACCTAAACGCGGATATTGCAAAATCTCAGATAAATATGTATCAAATCCATTAAAAAACTGGGTTAATAATTTTATTTCAGAATGTAAATTGGAAAATAGTGCAACCTGGCGAAATTCATATTTATTCTTTCCGAAAATAGATATTAATGAATTTAATGACGATGAAATAATTGAATTGAAATGTTTATTACATAAATCTATTGAGTCTTATTCTAATATGATTTCTTTATTAGCAAAGTTTGGATATAGAAAAGCAAATAATCTTTGGAGAGAATATTTAAATGATTGTAATTGCTCAGATTTTACAAAGTTTCGTTTCTGGTTACATTTAATCGAGAACACTTTTTTAACTAGCAGACAAAGTCTTGACTTTTTTAAAAAAAGTAAATCTAATTCTAAGAGTAAGTATAAGGATATGTTTTCTAGATTAGAAGTATTAGTATTAACAGAACATTATTCTTGGTTAGATGTTTACTTGGAACAGGGTTTAAAAGAATGGCAAGAAAAAATTAGGAAAATCTTTGAGATTGCATTTGTTAATTATATTAAAAGAGTTAAACCTAAAAAAGAAATTCCAGTTATTAGAAAAAGATATTCTAAAGAATATGATGAAAATATTGACGATTGTAATAATGTTAGCAAAGGAATTTTAAAAATCATTGGTAATACTGGATATTCAATGTTACTTTTTTTTCCAGATAGTTTAGTTCATCAAACATTTGAGAATCTAGGATTCAATAAAGAACATTCTGTTAATTTAGAAAAAGCTATTAAGTATATTTATAACAGACATCCATTTAGAAAAAAATTTTTTGAATCTTCAATTAATGAAGCGGAAAAGATACGTTCTGATTTCGATTTGGATTTTGATAACGAGGCAGAAGAAATCTTCAAAAATGAAAATATTGATGATAATGAGAAAGTTAAACAAGCATTTGAATATTATCATAATGAAATATCGAAAAGGGAGAAAGAGGATAAAAATAAGGATAATAGAACCGTATCTTTTTTTAAGGAGAATAATTTTTTTGATGATTTAGAAGAACAAATAATCAAATTAGGTTTTGATAATATAGAAGAATTTTATTCACTTTTTAATTATGAACCAGATTTAACTCCGATTCCAAAAGTTAACTAATTTATCTCTTTTCTTACCATGGGCTTCCTCCCAAAATGAAGCAGTAATATGCAGATATTAAGAAAATATCTGCATTTAAAAAATTTAAAATTACCCAAGAAAATCTTATTTCAATATTCTTTTTTTAGTTTTTTCATTAACAGTTGACTTGCAGTTAACCATTTTTTTCCTCGGTAATAAAATAATATGAGTAACTTTTCATTGTTTGTAGTTCCACATATTTTACATTAACTAGAGGTGAACTATTAATCTCATGCAACTTATTATTCTGCTCCATTGTTTTGTAATATAATATTCAATGTTTTAATAATTTTGATAATTTAACTCAAAGGAGAAACTTATAAAAGAATAAATGTTTTGAAATACTGATTGGAAAGGAAAACATGTCAAAACATTGCCATATCTGCGGTAGAAATTTTGGGTTCTTAGAAAATCCAATTTTGAAATACGGTGTTGTTCCTGTATGTAAAAAATGTTATGAAAAAGAAAACTCGGAACATTTTATACAGTCCTGGAAAAAAAAGAATATTGGTGAATTGGTTGCATTACTTGGAGATTCAGATAGAAATAATCAGAGGTATGCTTCAAAATTTTTAGGAATCTTAAATGACAATAAAGCAGTTGTACCATTGATTGAAGCTTTAAAAGTTGGAGGGCATGATGATTTTATAACAACATATAATATAATCGTATCTCTAGGAGAACTAGGTGATACAAGAGCATTGAAGGAAGTTAAAAAATGGAAAAATAAAAAATCAATCCGTCCTGAAATAAATGAGATTGCAGACAAAACGGTTAAAAAATTAAAACAGAGAAAATTTTTGAACATGTCTAAATTGGTTGATAATGATTTAAAAAATATTTCTTGGCAGGATTTTGAAGATAAAATTTGTAAACTATTAGATGCGATACCTAATGAAACAAGGACATCAGATATGGGTATTGATGGAGTAACCTCTGATGGTATTCCTATTCAAATTAAACAGTCTGAAAGGATTGGCAGGCCTGTTATTGACAAGTTTTGTCACGCTATTAACAGGTATTATGATATTTCAAAAACAAAATCAGCAAGAAAAGGGATTATTGTTGCTTTTAGTTTTACCAGTGGCGCCTATGAAGAAGTACAAAGGTTAAAATTAGAAAGCCGTTTAGATATAGAACTTAAGACCGTTTCTGATTTGATAAATGATAAATAAATGAATAAGACTGTGTAAATGAGAGGTTATTATGGATAGTAAAGAGTTATATGAAAAAGCTTATGACATGCAGTATAAAAAATGGGATTTCAAAAAAGCATTAAAGATATATGAAAAAATTATCAAGGAATTTCCTGAAAGTAAAGAAGCAGAATATTCCAAGCAACAAATTGAAAATATAAAAAATATGAATTACTCAGAAAAAAATAAACATAATAAAGAAAAGGTTTATGTAAGTAAGACAGAAGAGGAAAGTAAAGAAATATTGAATAAAACTCTTTTAAGAGAAATCTCTGAGATTAGGAATGATTTGCATACTGTTACCATTATTTTGGTATTCTTTTTAGTTCTAGCTATAATTGATATAGTAATGAGTTTTATCAATATCTTTTAAAAAATTAAAAGATAGATACATATGAAGAGAAGAAAAGAAATTGGAGGATATATCCTAGAAATCAGTCTTTCATTAAATCTTTCCCATCCTGATAAATTTAAATTGTGTATTTATTGCAGAAATAAAAAAACCAATAGATATCTATGGTCAGATAATTCACACGATGCTAGAAGTGGCAAATATCCTTTTCATGTGCATAACTCAATAACAAAGGGAAGGGATTACAACATAGTGTTAGGTAGCGATAAATTACCTATTGGAAATTATATTAACAAATTTCTTAAATCGATAAAAGAAGCTGAATTGATAGAAAAAGAAGAAGATATTGAAATTTTAAATTCTGCGATTATATTAGTTTTAAATGATATTATTAATGATTTAAAAGAAGAATTAGACTTGGAATCATAAATAGTTTATTTTTCTAACTGTTGAAAGATAGCCTAAAATGGTTACTGTTCACAAAATATAAGTTTTTGTAAACGAAAATAGAATTTTTATCTTTATCTAAAATCATAAATTTAATGTTTATAGTATAATAATGTGATTTGTTTTCTTATGGTTATTGCCCATGAGCTAAGAAAAAAGTTTTACTAAAGATAGAGACAGGTTAAAAATACCATCAACTATAAATGCAACTGTTGCACCAAATAAAATTTTTGCAATAATAATTGGTAATATATCAAAAAAGATAAGAATAAATGTAATCAAAAATATAACAAAATACATCAATAAAATTTTTACAATTGGTTTTTTGTATGGCAATTTAATCAATATGTAGAGGAGAATCACAGCTGTAAAACATGAAATAGTAGTAACAACATAATCAATAACACTTAATTTAAATCCTAAAAAATGAAAGAATTGAAAAATAAAAGGCATAAAAAGCATAAAAGCAATAATGAAACAAAATGTAGAAATTAGCTCTAATATTTTATTATAGGTATCTTTTTTCATCGTTATATTAATATAAATTTATTAAATAAAGATTGTGTAAGGGTGTTATGCATAAGATATAGATTTGTGAAAGGAAAATAGATTATTTTCAAGATAAATAGAGAATATAGTGATATTTACCCAAAATAGAGTATTTTGAGTAAGTTATATAAATAAGAAAGAACATATATAGAAACTAACATGAGCCCCAGTGTTCCTAAGGGGACGCTGGATGTATTATTACTTTATTATTGGTAAGGGTTATGGAAGAAACGTATGTTTTTATTGATGGGCATTATTTATCATTAATATCTAAACATTTTGGTGGGGGTAAATATCTCTCTTTTGACTTAAATCAATTTGCGTATACTCTTGCAAAATCTCAAGGATTATGGTGTAAAGGTGTATTCTATTACACGGCTCCTCCTTATCAAAGTTCTAATCCAACAAATTCCGAAAAACGTAGAAAATCAAAATATGATAAATTTGTCAGTAAATTGCGTAAGATACCTAATTTTGTTGTAAGAGAAGGAAGATGTCAAAAAGGAAATGGTGATTTTTATCAAAAAGGTGTTGACACGCTTTTAACTATGGATTTAGCAGATATTAAAAAAAATAAGAACATAAAAACTATAATTGTTGTAATATGCGATACAGATTTTGTTCCAATAATCAAAAGATTAAAAGAAAATGATGATATTGAAACAATTTTGTTTTATTATAGTGATTTTAAAAGAAACTCAATGTTCTCAATGTCAAATCATCTTTTTACAGTATGTCCTAAAAGTGTTTTATTAGAAATGGAATATTTTAACAAAAGCGTTATGAAAAAAAATAATGAAAATAAGTAAAAAAGAGTAGTTTAAATATATAAAAATCATGCCTATAATAATAAGCTCTCCTTTAGACAATTTTTGGTAAACTTTCTCATTTTGAGGGAACTTGAGCCTGTGGTTCTAAATCCCGCCCCCGACACTATTTCTAATTGTTCAATGTCTGTTTTTTTAAAATAATCTTGTCTTATTCTTTTCTTTCATTAGCCACAATGCAACAGGTTTTAGATCACCTGGATTTGCCATTTTTGTATTCATCCATACATCAAGCTCTGCTTTACTTGAATCCTGACAGCATTCCTCACATAAAAAATGGCTGTTATGTAAAACAAGTCCAGACAAGTTTTTTTCTAGATTAATTGTTTTTTTACAGATATCACATTTTCTAGTATCTAAATTGACATCTCTTATAGTACTAATATTTTCACTAGATTCAAAAATTTCATCTTTTGATACCTCTTTCCATTCTTTTAATTCTGAGTTAATATCCTCTTGAAAATTTAGTTCTGAAATAATATTATCTTCTTTTCTATCTTTATTTTGTAAATTTCTTACATGATTTGAGATTTCATCTAAATCAATTTCATCCCTCAATTTTTCCCCTCCAAATCTAGTTTTAATAAATCAAATATATCTCTCATCCTCAGAAGTATTGTAACAATTATGTAATATATAATATTAATCAAAAATGAGATAAATTTTTTTTAAAAAAATATAAAAATTATCATTTTTCAGCGATTTTTGTTTCCATATGAGTTTGTTTTATCTGTTTATTAAGTAAATCAGCAATAAACTCAGATCTATCCCCTGATTTGTTGATACTATCTATTTTTTCAATAAGTTCACAGGGTAAATTTAGATAAATGTTTCTTTTTTCCATGGTTTATAGTAAAAAAACTATGGTTTATTAACTTTTAGATTATTTTATCTAAAAAATCTTTAAAAATTCAAAAAATTCACTAAAAATAGTTAAAACAGAAAATGATAGGGCAAAAAATATGTATTCAGCATACATCATCGACCATGCATGTACATTTTCAAGAGTTTTACTTTCTTTACTTCTAATCATAAGATAGAAAATAAATACACTCATAAGTGCAAATATGCTTAAAACCCAAAGATGTGATTCAAGTAGATCTGGATCGGCATAAGTAAACATTGGAATAAAAACAAAGGGAAAAAACATGAATGGAAGGCTGATAAGAGCGGTTTGTTTAATTCCAAACGTGTTAATTAAAGTGTGAGTACCTGTTTTTTTATCTGCTACTCTGTCTGTTATATCTTTAGTTGACATACCTCCAAGTAAAAATGTAAAGGCTATCCCGCCAATTATCAAGGGAGTTGGTTGAAAAGGATGCATTCCATTTGGTACAAAAACACTCCAAGCAGCTAGTATACCTAGCATTCCACGCGGTATAGCAATCCAGATTTGATTTATAAAAAGATATTTTTTCATACGTGGTGGAAGTGAATACATAACAGTAAATATCATGATTAAAAATATAAAAAAACCAAACCATGCATTGATTGTCACTGCTCTTAAAAGTGCAAAAAGATATAAGATATATGCAAGGCTTTGTGCGCTTTCTTTTTTAATTACTCCTTTAGGAATTGGTCTATATGCTTTTGATATTTTGTCTGCTTCAACATCTGTTGCCTGGTTAAGTGCATTTGATGCAGCATTTACTATTGCAACAGTAAGACCTGCTTGACCTACTGTTATCCACCAGTCTGTGGGAA
>CAYYOO010000051.1:6663-9710 GCA_964473335.1 uncultured Thermoplasmatales archaeon | reverse complement strand
GGGGAAGGGATTTGAACACCTGGACTAAAAATTAGACTTGATAAATATCATAATATTTATCTCTAAGGTAATCAACAAAAACCTTAGAATTAAGACCTTCTCCACAGCAGTCTTTAATTATTTCATCTGCCATCATAATTCTACCTTTTTTATGAATATTCTCTCTAAGCCAACTTAAGATATTTTCAAATTCACCTTTTTCAATTTCACTTTCAAGTTTTTCATTTTCCTTTTTTATTTGATTATAAATTTGAGCTGAATAAATTGACCCAATTGCATAGGTTGGAAAATAACCGATGTTCCCACCGCTCCAATGCATATCCTGTAGTACTCCTTCGATATCATTCCCTGGAATAATACCTAACATTTCATCCATTTTTTCATTCCAAACATTTGGTAAATCTTTTACATCTATTTTCCCTTGCATTAGATCTGTTTCAATTTCAAATCTAAGAATTACATGCAAAGGATAAGTTAATTCATCTGCTTCAACTCTGATAAAAGAAGGTTTAACTCTATTTACCATTCTATACCATTTATTTAAATCTATATCACTAAAAGAATCAGGATTTGCTTTCTTAAATTCTAAGTAAAAAATTTTCCAAAAATATGTGCTTCTAGCTATCATATTTTCCCAGAAACGGGATTGAGATTCATGAATACCTAAAGAGGGTGAATCAGATATTACTGTATTTTTGTACTCATTTTGTGGCATACCTAGTTCATATAGAGCGTGCCCTGCCTCATGGATTGTTGAAAAAAACGAAAAAAGTGGTCCCTTTCTTTTAAAACTGGTTGTAATTCTTACATCATTATTTCCCATGCTTGTTGTAAAAGGATGGGTTGATTCATCAAGTCGTGTTTTATCTTTTGGTAGAAGCATCTTATTTATTACTTTGTTGCAAAGGGTTTTTTGTTCATCTACTCCAATTTTTATATCGATTTCTTTATGATCTTGATAAACTTTTGATCCCTTTATTTTTTCAAGAATAGAAATTAGTTCTTTTTTAAGATAAGTGAATTCTTTTCTTAATTTATCTACAGTCATTCCTTCTTCATAGTCATCAAGTAGAGTGTTGTATTTTGGACCAGAGATATTAAAAAAACTGCAGTATTCTTTTTCAAGATCAACTATTTTTTCAAGATGTGGTGAAAAAAGTTTGTAATCATTTTTATTTCTTGCTTTTTCCCATTCTTGATATGAAAGCGTTGTAGTCTTTGATAGTTTTTCTACAAAACTAGTTGGTACACATCTAGATTTTTCTACATCTTTTTTGAGTCTATTTACAACATTTTGATCTTTTTCAGAGAGTTTTTTAAAATTACTTTCTTTGTTTAGTTTTTCAATATGTTTCCATAGTTTGTCTGATACTACTTTTTCGTGTGCAATTTTTGATAGATATGAAGATTGCTCTGATTTTTCAATTACACCCATCTTTGGCATATATGTCATTTGGTCCCAACCGATGAGTGCACCTATTCCAGAGAGAACTGATAGTTCTTTTTGTTCTTTATAGATATAATCTAGTGATTCTTTCATAACTTATTCCTCAATTTCTATTCCAACTGGGCAGTGATCTGATCCCATCACTTCTTGCATTATAAATGCGTTTTTAACTTTTGGTAAAAACTCTTTATTTACAAAAAAATAATCAAGTCTCCAGCCTACGTTTCTTTTTCGAGCACGAGTTCTCATACTCCACCAGGTATACTTTTTTGGTTCTTTGTTAAAATGCCTAAAGGTATCAACATATCCATGATCAATAAATGTATCAATCCATGTTCTTTCTATTGGTAAAAATCCTGATATCTTTTCATTTGCTTTGGGATGCTCCAAATCAATTTCTTTATGTGCTGTGTTAAAATCACCGCATACAACTATGTTTTTTCCTTCTGCTTTTAAGTTATCAGCATATGATAAAAATGTATCATAGAAATCTAGTTTATAATCAAGTCTTTCCTGGTTTTTCTTTCCATTTGGATAATAAATATTGAACAAGACAAAATCATCAAATTCAGTGATAAGTGTTCTTCCTTCTGTATCAAACTTCTCTATACCAAATCCTTTTTTTACTTCTTTTGGCTTTTGTTTAGTATAAGTTGTAACACCACTATATCCTTTTCTCTCTGCTGAATTGATAAAAACATTGTAACCTGGTGTGTTTTTTAGATGAGGTGGGAATTGATCAGGTTTTGCTTTAATTTCTTGTAAACATAATACGTCTGGTTTTTCAGATTTTATAAAATCAAAAAGTCCCTTTCTATCTGCTGCGCGAATTCCGTTTACATTCCAGGATATTAGTTTCATAATAGTATTTTGAATAAAAGAATAGTGTTTAAGGTTAATCTTTTAAACTGAAAAATATGACATATCTTCTTGTAAAAAGAATGACTTATAAATAATAAAAAAAATTAGTTATAATCATAATCAGAAGTTTTGTTATTTTTATAAGGATTATAATCGCTTTGTTTTGATACTACTTTTGTTGTTTTCTTGCCGACCAATTTTTGAAGTTTTTTTGTTGTTTCATTCATTTTTTGACAACTCCATTTTATATTGACATGAATTAACATGCCAATATTATATTCTGTTACAATCTAGTTTATATTATTTTTGGTAAAAATTGTCAAAAAATAAAAATATATCAAATATTCAAAATTATCAGCCACATCAGAATTGAAAAAACAACAGCCAACAATTTGCAAAGCCCGTAAAAAGCAAATATTTATATATTAGTTCTCATATGAGTAATTAATTAGGTGTAAAATTTCATGCCAAGAGGCGGACAAAGACGAAGAAACAGAGGGCGTTGTCGTGGCAGGCGATGGATCAATTATCCCTACGAAACGACCCCTCAAACAGATAAATCCTACCAAAGACCAAAACCAACAATACTTCTTAAAACCTACGAAATCGAAGCATTAAGATTAGTAGATCTGGAAGATCTCACCCAAGAAGAAGCAGCATCAATGATGGGTGTTTCTAGAAAAACACTATGGAACGATCTACACAAAGCAAGAAAAAAGGTAACAAACGCCCTAATAAA
>CAYYOO010000051.1:0-6563 GCA_964473335.1 uncultured Thermoplasmatales archaeon | reverse complement strand
CAACTCTTGCCTGATGCAGATGGCGCAGTAATTGTCACAACCCCACAAGACGTAGCCCTAGTAAGTGTCCGAAAATCAATAAATTTTGCAAAAAAACTGAATTTAAATATTATTGGAATCGTTGAAAACATGAGCGGGTTTACATGTCCACATTGCAGTAAAAAAGTAGATATCTTCAAAACCGGTGGAGGGAAAAAAGCTGCTAAAGACTTTGATATACCATATCTTGGTGCAATACCACTTGATCCAGATATAGTAGAAATTGGTGACAGCAAGGAAAAAATGGATATTAAAAATAAACATACTGAAAAAAGTTATGTCGATTTTGTTGAAAATGTAGAAAAAATAGTTGGAGGTGAAAAATAATATGCCAGGTGGAGATGGAACTGGTCCAGAGGGAGCTGGGCCCATAGGTGGTCGTAGTCGTGGACGCGGCAGAGGTCCAGGATATGGACTTGGCCCACAAGGCGAATGTTATTGTCCAAACTGTGGGCACCGTGAAGCGCATCAACGTGCTGTACCCTGTTTTAATAAGAAATGCCCTAAATGCGGTGCACCTATGACTCGTGCATAAAACACAAACAGTTATTAACACCCCTTAATATTCCAAAAAACCAAGGGAGGAACAAATATGAAAATTGCAGTATCATCAACAGATAAAGATTTAAATGCTGAAGTTGACCAGCGTTTCGGAAGATGTAAATATTTTTTAATAGTTGATTCTGAAAATATGGAATTTAATGCTATATCAAATGAAAGCAGCACATCATTTGGTGGAGCAGGAGTAAAAGCAGCTGAAACTGTTGTAAATAATGGAGCTGAAATTCTAATAACAGGAAATATTGGTCCAAATGCACATAGAACTCTTGCTGCTGGAAACATAAAAATATTTACGGGAGCTAAAGGAACCATTAAAGACGCGATAAAAAACTATAAAAATGGGAAACTAAACAAAACAGATAATCCAAGTGTAAGAAGTCATCATGGAATGAGGTAGAAAAAAATGAAAGTATGTATACCGACAAATGGGAGTAGAGGACTTGACGAAACAGTTGGAGAACATTTCGGAAGAGTTCCGACATATACAATTGTTGATCTTGATGAAAATGATGTGAAAGTAATCCCAAATGATAGCCATCACATGGGAGGAAGAGGATACCCCCCTGAACTTTTAACCAAAGAGGGAGTAAATGTAATGCTTTGTAGTGGGTTAGGAAAACGCGCAATAAGCATGTTTTCAGATTTTGGAATAACTGTATATATCGGGGCAAGCGGTACAGTAAAAGATGCAATAGAAGCATTCAAGAATGGATCATTAAGAAAGGCAAATGAAGAAAATGCCTGCCAAGAACACACCTTTAGAGGCCAAGGAAAGCATAAAAATTTTTAAAAAAGTGAAATCAAATGAAAGTACATCTAGATTGTATTCCATGTTTTTTAAAACAATCCCTTGAAGCATCTAGAATGGCTACGGATAATGAAGAAGTTCATGCTTTAGTTATGAAAGAAGTTTTAAAACATCTGGAAAGCATTAATTTTGAAAAATCACCACCAGAACTATCTAGAGACGTACATAGAATCATTAGAACTATTACAAAAACAAATGATCCATATAAAAAAGTAAAAGACGAATCAAACGAGATGGTAAAAAAGATATTTAATCACTTAAAAGAAAAAATTGATAAATCAAATGATTCACTTATCGCAGCTATTAAACTAGCAATCGTAGGAAACGTTATAGATTTTGGAACTATGAACAGGTTTAATGTTGATGATATGATAGAGCATGCTCTTGAGCGTGAGTTTGATGATAGAGACTATCCTCTTTTTAAAGAAGAACTACAAAAAGCAGATACTATTATGTATCTAGCTGATAACTCAGGTGAAATATTTTTTGACAGGCTTTTAATCGAAGAACTAAAAAAGAAAGGTAAAAAAATCACATATGTTGTTAAACAAAATCCGATCATTAACGATGTGCTAACTGAAGATACAAACCATGCTGAAATAGATAAATTAGCTAGTGTTATTACTTATGACAAAGGTCAAAAGATATCAACACCAGGTGTTGTAATGGAATTTGCATCAGATGAATTCAAAGAAAAGTTTGAAACATCAGATTTGATAATTTCAAAAGGCCAGGGTAACTATGAAGGATTAAGTAGCATTAATAGAAGAGTGTTCTTTTTACTAGTTGCAAAATGTCATTTAGTTGCAAATGATATTGGTTCTAATGTCGGTAAATTAATATTGAAGGTGAATAAATGATAATTTCGGTTGGAAGTGGAAAGGGTGGAACGGGAAAAACAACGGTTTCAACTAACCTTGCATTGAGTATTGAAGATATACAATTTTTCGATTTTGATGTAGAAGAACCCAATTCAAACCTTTTTTTAAAAACTCAAATTTTGGAATCTGAAAATGTAAATGTTATGATACCTGAAATCAACAAAGACAAATGTGATTTTTGTGGCAAATGTTCAGATTTCTGCAGGTACAATGCTCTTGCTGTAATAAAAGAAAATGTACTTGTCTATCCAGAGTTATGCCATTCATGTGGAGGGTGCGATTTAGTTTGTCCAAAAGATGCAATCTCATATAATCTTAGATCAATTGGAAAAATGGAACACGGAAAAAAAGATAATATTGATTTTTATCAAGCTTTTTTAAATATTGGTGAAGCTCAAGCAATACCAGTAATGAAAGCATTAAAGAAAAAAATAAATAAAGAAAAAAACGTAATTATTGATGCACCACCCGGTACTGCTTGCCCTTTTGTTGAAACAGTTGAAACATCTGATTATTGTATACTAGTCACCGAACCCACCCCTTTTGGTCTAAATGATCTAAAAATTGCTGTGGAAACAGTAAGACTCCTTAACGTACCATTTGGTGTCATAATAAACCGTGATGGTGTAGGAGATAATAAAGTAGAAATATTTTGTCAAAAGGAAAAGATTCCGATTTTAACTAAGATTCCGCAAAGCGAAGATATCGCTAAATTATATTCAATTGGAAAAACTTTTTTTAAAGAACTTTCAAACTGGGAACATGAATTCAAAAGAGTATTTGTTGAAATCAAAGAGGAGGTAAAAAAACGAAAGAAATCACAGTGATCAGTGGAAAAGGTGGAACCGGGAAAACTAGTATCACAGCAGCTTTTGCATCTCTTGCAAAAAACTCGGTTTTTGCAGATTGCGATGTGGATGCAGCAGATCTACATCTTATTTTAAGACCCGAAATTAAGAGAACTATAGGTTTTCATGGCTTGCAGGTCGCCCAAATAGACCATGATAACTGCATTGAATGTAAAAAATGTATAGAACACTGCAGATTTGATGCAATTGATGAAAGAATAATTGTCAAAAAATCCTTTTGTGAAGGATGTGGTGTTTGTGAATATGTTTGTCCCGCTGATGCAATAAAAATGGTTGACCGTGACTCTGGTTTTTCATACATTTCTGATACTCGTTTTGGACCAATGGCTCACGCTGTTTTAAAAACTGCTGAGGAAGCTTCAGGTAAACTTGTAACAGTAGTTAGAGAAAACGCAAAAAAAATAGCTGAAAATAAAAAAAAGGATTTGATAATAATTGATGGACCACCAGGAATTGGCTGTCCTGTGATTTCAGCAATAACCGGGGTTGACTTAGTTTTAATTGTCACTGAACCTACAATTTCTGGGATTAAAGATATGAAAAGAATTCTTGATGTTGCAGAACACTTTGAAATACCAGCAATTGTATGTATAAACAAATACGATTTAAACAAAGAAAACTCTAAAAAAATAGAAAAATATTGCAGAGATAAAAAAGTCAAAGTTGTTGGAAAAATACCATATGACACGGATATTACTAAAGCAATGATTGAAGAAAAAAACATTATTGAATATGCCCCTAATTCAGATATATCTAAAAGAATTGTAAATATGTGGGATGAAATAGAGAAAGGGATTTAGGTGATTTTTATGAAGCATGTACATTATACTGAAGTTGAACTTGAGACGCCTTCTGAAGAGGGTGTAAAAGATACTAAACTCCGTTGGCTAATTAGTAAAAAAGATGGTGCAGAAAACTTTGCAATGAGGCTTTTTGAAGTAAAAAAAGAAGGAAACACACCGTTACATCAACATGACTGGGAACATGAGGTTTTTATTTTAGAAGGAACGGGAGAAGCAAGAAACAAAGAAAAAAGTATTTCTTTTAAACCTGGAGATTTCTTTTTTGTAAAACCAATGGAATGGCATCAGTTTGTAAATACTGGAAAAGAAACTCTTAAATTTCTATGTCTTGTACCTATAAAAGACTAAAAAATTTGATAAAATGAAATTTTTTAAAAAGAAAAAAGACAAAGAAAAAACTAAAAATATCAAATGGCCAAAATATGTTGAAAACCTAGATGAAAAAAAATTTGATAAATTTTTAGAAAAATATCCATTATGTTTTATTGATTTCTGGGCTCCGTGGTGTGCCCCATGTAAAAAAATGACACCCAGAATTAGAAGAATCTCTAAAATTTATGAAGGAAAAATAGCTTTTGGAAAAGTAAACACCCAAAAAGAAAAAAAATTAGCTAAAAGATATAACATCATGAGCATACCAACATTTATTCTTTTTAAAAACGGAAAAGAAAAAGCAACACTAACTGGTGCTAAATCAGTTTTTGAAATTAAAAAAATAATAAACAAATATCTATAAAAATTTTAAGATATGAAGGAAAAAAATATGAAAATAGAAATTGTTTATGACAATACCATATTTGAAAAAGATAAGAAATTAAAATCAGGATGGGGTTTTTCTTGTCTTATTAGATCAAAAAAAGAAAAAATACTATTTGATACGGGTGCAAAAGGAAAGATTTTACTTAATAACATGGAAACTCTAGGAATTGACCCAAGTCTTATTTCAAAGATAATAATCTCTCATGAGCATTGGGATCACAATGGTGGTCTTAAAAAACTTAAAAAGACGTTAAATAAAGAAGTAAAAATCTATAGATTCAAAGAAAAGAAAACAAATAATAAAACACCAATCATAGTTACTGAATCAATTAAAATCTCTGAAAACATTTATTCAACAGGAAAAATGAAAGGAAACCCTGTTGATGAACAATCCTTAATTTTAAAGGGAAAAAAAGGATTGTTTGCACTTGCAGGATGCTCACATAATGGTGTTAAAAACATTATAAATAAAACAGGCAAATACGGAGAAATAAAAGGAATAATAGGTGGCCTTCATGGTTTTTCTGAGTTTGAAATGTTAAAAGAACTGGATTTAGTATGTCCTACTCATTGTACAAAATATATCAAAAAAATCAAAGAACTCTATCCAGAAAAATATATAGAAGGCGGCGTGGGAAGAAAGATTGAAATATAGGACTTAATTTTTGGTTTTTCTATGGATGTAAAAATAAAACAAGTAGACAGATTGACTTTTGTTGGAAAAGGAGATACAAATCACTGGGTTACAATAGATGGACCTGAGAAATTCGGTGGATGTGAATCAGCATCTAGACCGATGGAACTTCTTTTGATATCACTAGGGAGTTGCACTGGTAGCGATGTTGCATCGATTTTGAATAAAAAACGCATTGAACCAACTAAATTTGAAATAAACCTAAAAGGTGAAAAAGAAAAAGATCATCCAAAGGTTTTTACAAAAATTGATCTTGAATATATTTTTCATGGAAATATTGATGAAAAAGCAGTAAATAGAGCAATTGATTTATCTCAAAATAAATACTGTCCTATTGTATCTATGCTTAAAAAAGCTGGAGTTGAAATCAATTATTCATATAAAATAATTGGTTAAATAAATCTTTCACGGGTAAATAATGAATAAAAAAACTGGTTGCTTGATTTGTGGAAAAGAACTAAGTTATTTTGATAAAGAAAAGAAAGTTGATTGTTATTACTGCAGCGAATCTTTTGATACATTAGTTACTTGTGTTAATGGACATTTTATTTGTGACGCTTGTCATAGTTTTTCTGGAAATGAGTTAATTTTTAAAACCTGTTTAGAATCAAAAGAAAAAGATCCATTAAAAATTGCTTTTAAACTTATAAAAAATCCAAAGATAAAGATGCATGGACCTGAACATCATTTTTTAGTTCCTGCTGTGTTAATTACTGCTTATTATAATAATTTAGAAAAGTATGATAAAAAAGAAAGTGCATTATTAAAAGCCAGGAATAGATCTGAAAAGATACTTGGTGGTTTTTGCGGTACACATGGGGTCTGCGGTGCTGCTGTTGGTGCTGGGATTTTTATTAGTATCATTACAAATGCAAATCCTTTATCTGAAAAAGAATGGATGCTTAGTAACAAGATTACAGCAAAAAATCTTGAAAAAATATCTTATTATGGTGGACCTAGGTGCTGCAAGAGAAATACTATGCTTGCAATTATTGGAGCTGTGAGTTTTGTTAAAGTTGAATTTGATGTTGAAAGCCCTATTGATAAAAATATTCTTTGTGAGTTTTCTGATTTAAATAAAGAGTGTATTAAAGAAAAATGTCCTTTTTATCCTTATTAGAACACAAAGGGGCTTACGGCCTACACCCA
>CAYYOO010000050.1:0-9753 GCA_964473335.1 uncultured Thermoplasmatales archaeon | reverse complement strand
TTCTTTTACTTTTTCTTTGCCATAATGCCATAGTAACACCGAAATAAGAGAGGTTGTATTTAAAGAATATGGAAAGGCAATTCTATAAATTTTTTACTTCACTTAGAACTTCTTCAACATGTCCTTTAACTTTTACATTATCCCAAATCTTTCTTATTATATCATTAGAGTCGATAAGAAAAGTACTTCGAACAGTGCCTAAAAACTCTCGACCCATAAATTTTTTCATCCGCCATACGCCATATTTTTTTTATGTATTTTACAAATTTTAAGTTGTTTCTGCTACAAAGAGAGAGATCTATATTTAAATCATCATTTTGTACATGGATGCCCCATATCATCATCTTTGTTTCTATAAGGTCTTAAATGTTTTTCACAAAACCATTTTTTGCAATACGGACATTGTTTTAATTCATGTATATTTTTATTTCCACGTGGATAACAATAATTACAATGACCTACTGCTTTTCCTTCTTCATATATGTTTAACTCTAGTTTGATTTCTTTTTGTTTTGTTTCAGGTTTAGTTATAAAAAAATACCAATCTGAGAAATTTTTTGATAGACCTGAAAGAGCTGATTTAGGGGATTGTCCTTCTGTTAGTCTTTTTAGAAAAATTTGCAGTTCTTCTTGTAGTTGTTTTTTGTTTTTTTCATATATTGTTAGTTCTCCTAAAAACTTGTTTGATAGATCTTTTTTTGCTTTATCTAAAGTTACTCCTTTGTATATTCTTTTCCAATATTTTCTTTTATCTTCAATCATTCTTTACCTTTGATTTTGTCTATAAGTTTGAATTCTTTTTCTCTAATTTTTATTATTTCATCTACATATTGTTTTTTGTTGGGGTTTTGTTTTGTATTTTTTAACTTTTTAAAATAACGGTAATTATTAAAATGAATTACAATCATTAAAGAATATAAGCCTATAATTAAACCTAAACCAAAAATAAAATATAAAGATTCAACAAAGATATATACTATACTAACAACAGCATATATCAATAATATCATAAAGATACAATGTAAGAATATTCCTAATTTTAAACCGAATGTTTTAATAAAAAATCTTGGAAGTTTGTTTCTTTCAAATTGTGTATAATCTGTATTTTTGAAAAACTCTTTTGCTTGTTTGATTGTAGTATATGTAAAACTTAGATCTATTAATGCTAAAATCCACCATATTATTAAAAATATATATAGCATTTTTTTACCTATTCTTCATATTCTTGTATTAGTCTTTTTATCATACCTGATCTTGTTTCTTGATTCTTTTTTGCTATCTGATCTAGTTTTTCTAGTTCTATTGGATGTATTGTTATATTGATTCTTTTATGTGTTGCCATATTATCTTGTGTCATATGTATAGTAATAAGTATTCTAATACTTAATACTTACTTTAGTATGTATTATAGTAAGTATTATAAAGTGTATTGTTTATTACAGTTATTAAAATAAAGGGATAGGTGAAAAAAAATATGGTGGAAAAAATATATAGAGGTAAAATTGTAGATGATAATGGAACTACTGAGTTTATAGATATGCCACAGAAGGAAATAGAGTTATTGCAACAGAGTATAGATCAAGGTGAAACACAGTATAATACGGATAGTGTTTCTTTGGATCTTTCTTCTGAGTTGGTTAAAGCTATTGAGAGTTTTATTGAGAAAAACTAAAAATTATTCTTTTTTTCTTTCTTTTTTTGTAACAATAATTATTTTTTTAACTATTGTCAAGATATGTTTTATAAAAGATCAACTGTTACAAATGTTATATATAAATGTGGAAATATATATATATAGAAGTTATATTATTATATACTTAGTCTGGAAAGGGTGTATAAATAATGAAGAAAACTATTGTCTTTGGTTGTTTTCTCTCTGTTTTTTTAATGCTGATGATACCAATGAATGCAACAGTTCAATATCAAAACCAAAAAAACATATCAGAATCTATAGACGAAAAAAGTATATCTGAAGAAAAAAAAAGCGATAGTCTTTGTGGTATTTGTGACCTTAGGGAAAGAATACAAGAAGAGTATCAAGAATATCATGGGTTGTTTTTACAGAGAATGAAATCTTTTGAAAGGAAATACCCAGAATACTACAATTTGATATTAGATCAAGATTATACACCAGAAGAAACTACTTATATTCCAATGATATGTGAATTTTGCGCATTGTTTATGACTTTTATTTGGCTTATTACAGTGGCTTGGTTATTTCTTATTGTTTGGATGCCAGGAATCCCAGATATAATACATGGATTATTGGAAGATCTTATAATGGTTTGCGATCCAGTTTGCGATGGTATCCCATCATAGGACATTTGTATTTCTTCTAATAGTAAATGGGATGCAGAAAAATAGTATTATTTTAGATTAAAAATAACTTTTTTAACATTTTTTAACTATTGTCAAGATATGTTTTATAAAAGAATAGATGTTTAAAAATAATGATTTGAAAATATGAATAGAAATACATATTGGTTTATTATGGATATCCTAGCTATATTCTTAGGTATAATTATTTTATTTTTAGGTACTTTTAAAACTGCTGATCTAACTCAAACTGAGAATTATATTGATTATCTTGTTATTGTTTTAATGTCTATAGCTGTAGGTTTAGGTGTTTATTGTGTTTATACTCGTAGAAATAAAATTCTTGCATCATTGGGAGTTTTTGCAGGGATTATAGGATTAACTCTATCTTTGATCCTTATTATATGAAAGGTGTTTAGAAAAAATGAGTAAAAGATATTTATTAAAAAAGAGTCAAAAAGGATTTTTAATTACAATATTTGTTGTAATACTTTTTTTGATTTTAAGAATATATGTTTTTGATACAGGTGAAGAAAACGTATTCATAGGTAGCTGGAAAGATAGTACAGGCCAATCATATCATTTTAAAAAAAATTTTTTTTCTAATCCTGTTGAGATTACAATAGGTGGGATGACAATAGATGGAAGTTGGTATATAGAAAATGATGTGTTATATATGAATATGAAACTTGATGATCAAACTGATATTTCCTATAAATATACTTATTCTGTTGAAGAGGATAAAATTATTCTTAAACCTTATGGAGGTAGTGGTTTAACTGTTACTTTAACAAAAATTTAGATTTGAGTTATAAAAAATAGTATACTATGATAAAATTAAAAAAATATTTTAAAAAAAAATTCAATGATTACAATTATAAAAGAATGTTAAAATTTGAAAAACGAAAACGAGCAAATTTTCCATGTAGAATTAATAGATATTCAAATACACATTTAGCAAAGAAATATATTCCCCTTTTGAGAGAGTTAGCTGAATGGGATAACAAAATCTTTTTTGATAGTGATATTAAAGGTTCTATTGAAATTCATTTTGCACGTTTAATGCTTCAAAGAGTACATGATCACGTTGAATCAATAATAAATTTAATTATGTTTGAAAATGTTCATTCAATTTATCCAGTTATGAGAGCATTAGTGGAATGTAATTATTTACTTAGATATGTTCAAAAGAAACCGAAATATATGAAACGTTTTATGAATAAAACAAAACCTAGAGGAATTAATATTTTTGATCTTCAAAAAGAAGTTGGAAATAAAAAGTTAGATGATTATTATGGATTTTTATCAAACATGCATCATGCGAATCCAGTTTGTATTAAGATGAGTTATTATAAAGTTGATAAAAATATTGATCGATATAAAAAAGGGGATGCTATTATATCTTTCAAACCAATGGATTATATAGATAAATATGATGCATTGTTAGATTCGCTTTTAGCTTTGTATTTTTTAGCTCTTTCAGATATTGATAATATAAACTCTAAAAAATGGATTGAAAAATAGATTTTTTAATATTTCTCCTGTTAAAAGATATTTTAGAACTGTTTTTATTGACTAAAAATGTTTTTAGTCTAACAAACTAAAATGCTTTATTTTAGTTAATATACACAAAACATAAGGGGTTTACAAGTTATATTTTTATAGATATATTATTGGATAGATCTAAATTTGTGATAAAACGATACAGGGTGATTTATAACCATGTAGTTTTTTTTAGGTCTATCAATAATATAATTTTGTTTATTCTATTATTTAGTGTTTATGTTATGAACTATTTGTAGTAAAAGAAAGTTAATTTTGTATGGTTTTGTAACCTTTTGAGTTGAATTAGGTAGTTTATCCTTAATTTGTTTTATTTGGATTTTATAGAAGTAACACTTAAAAATCTTGAAACATATTAACATCACAGTATTTGAGGGAGGAAATAAATGGATATACAAAAAAAAGACGGATTATCTGATAATTTGGCAGTTGTCATAGCAGTTGTAGCAGTTGTCATAGTTTCTGGTTTTGTAGGTGTTTTTTTATTAGCTTCTTCTGTTGAAAAGGAGAATATTTACTCTAACTCATTATCAGGAAGTGAATCTCTATCTGATGAAGATTACGACTTTTGTGAATGGGTAATCGACTTAAGCAATGAAATGTCATATGATTGCAATGGTATAAATAGAGCATGTGATGATTATAACATGTATCTTTTGTCGTATTATGGTGAAAAGTTGGAAGAAGATAGTGAAAAATATCTTTTAGAAATTTATGATTTTGATAATTTATCACCAAAGGTGGGTAAAGTAAAAGGTGAAATTAAACTAGCTTTAAATGATTTTAAAGAATCAGGTTATTACTGTCAGATAGGCGCCGAAAGTGAGAGCTCTACAGCTATAAATATGGCAACTTCATATATGAATCAAGGAACATACCACATAAATCAAGCAACAACGCTAATAGATTATTATTGGAGTTGATTTTAATAAAAATAGTTTAAGGGAGGAAAAAATGTTTGAAGTTATTTGTGGTCTAATAATTTTTGTAGTATTAATCTTGGTTATTCTTGCAATTCTTGGTACAAAAAAGAATACAAAAAAAATGACAGAGATTATGGAAAAACAACAAACAAAATCAGTAAAATCAGATAGATATTGCCCTGATTGTGGGCGTGCTATACCATTTGATGCAGATATCTGTCCGTATTGTCATAAAAATTTTAATGATATTAGGAAAAAAAATGTTGTTAAAGAAATTAAGGAATGGGATAAGATACAGGAACAGAAATCGGAAGCAGAAGAATTTAAAAACAAGTTGAAAAATAATATGAAACTTTGCCCATCGTGTAGTTTTGAAAATAAATCAAATAGCAAGTTTTGTAAGAGATGTGGAGCAAAGTTAGATGAGTGAGAAAAGATATTGTAGCAACTGTAACGCAGAACTAGATGATGATTCTATATTCTGTACACAGTGTGGAGACAAAGTAGTTCAAAATGAAGAAGTTATAAAAGAATCATCTATTAAAAAATCTGAACCTAAATTTAGTGATGGGAAAAAACTTGGAATAAAACAAAAACTAAAAAATATAGATAAAATAAAAACAATATTCTTTTCCTTATTAATTATCCTCTTTGTATTTGTTTTTCTTGGTTTACATAATACTGATAATAATATGTCCAATATTGATACAACTAACAATGATAATAGTGTTGAAGAGGACACACCTTCTGTTTCAATATATTCAAATGTTAAAAAAGGGGAATATCCTTTAGAAGTGTCTTGTTCATATGAACTTGAAGGTTTCACAGAAAACGAAACAGATTTATTTTTTTATTGGGATTTCGGTGATGGTTTTGTAACTGTTGTACAAAATGCTACACATATTTATGAAAAAATTGGGACATATACCATTTCTTTAATTGTTTCGTATGAGAGCTATATAGGTAGCAGTGGTTTATCTGATTGTAATGGTTTTGTATCAAACGAAATAGAAATTAAAGTGAAACATAGAGATTTTCAATTATCTGGAAAAATAATTAATAATTACTATGAAAGTATGGATGTTGATTATGCAGTTGTAGATAACTGGAATTCTTGGAGTTATTGGGCACCTACTGTATATATTCAACCATATGAAGAAAAAGAATTTAGTTGTGAAGTTGAAGGAGATGTTGAAGAATATTTAATTTGGGCTCAATGGTTTTATCCAGATACTAATACATATGGATGTGAGATATCGACATTTGAGTTTACAAACCCAAAAGATGAAGATTTAACCTATTATATAGAGATTAAAACCGATGGGGAAATAGAGATATCTGAAAATTACAACCCACCGTAAAAACCAAAGTAAAATAGTACATAAGTGTAAAAAGTAAAAAACATTGATTTTATCTTTTTATGTAACCTTCGTAACGAAAAACCATGTTTTTCTAAAAAACCAATAAAACCGTCTATAACTGTTAGAAAAACAAAATCAAAAATAAAAAAACGACTAAATATAATACGTTCTTAATACTTTGGATAAAAATATAAAACAACATTTTTACCCATATAATTTTTTAAACAAATATCTTCTTCATCTTGATTAGGCATACAAAAATCTGGAGCAATGTCTCCAATTTTTATTTTATTTTCTTTCATTTACAAATTTACCTCCCAAGTTTTTATTATGTAATCATAAACTTGAAATAAAGTTTGTTGTTGTCCCAAAATACATTGAAAAAATTAAAAAGAAAAAATAAAGCTTCTAACAGCAACAATAAAACAAAAGGTGTAGAAACACTTCTTGGAGATCCAAAGAAAGCAATCATAAAACTTGCAATTCCAATGATTATTGCAATGTCTGTTCAAACAATATATAATTTTGTTGATGCATTGTTTGTATCAGGTATTGGTCAAAATATTTTTACTAATGTATCAATAGATGGAATAGGAGATATAGGAATTGCATCAATTGGTTATATCTTACCATTTTTTATGATGGCAATAGCAATTTCTACAGGAGTTGGTGTTGGCAGTTCATCAGCAATTTCTAGAAGAATTGGTGCAAAAGATAAAAAAGGTGCAGATAATGTTGCAGAACACTCCATCATATCTATTGTAATTATCGCATTAGTTTTCACATTCATTTTATTTTCATTATCTGAACCTTTACTTGAAATTATTGGTGCAGGGGAATCACTTCCTTATGCTGTTGTTTATGGAAGAATAATTTTTGCAGGAAGTATTGCATTATTTTTTGTAAATGTTGCAACAGCAATATTACGTGGAGAGGGAGATGCAAATAGAGCGATGTATGCTATTATTTTTGGAACTTTATTAAATATTATATTAGATCCATTTTTTATATATACATTCAAACTAGGTGTTGCAGGTGCAGCCTATGCTACTGTTCTCTCTATGCTTGTTACATCGTTTATTTTATTGTACTGGTTGTTTTTCAAAAAAGATACTTATGTAAATTTCAAATTAAAGAATTTCAAGTTTAAAAAAGATATAATTATTGATATATTTAAAGTGGGACTTCCTGCATCAATTCAACAGTTATCAATGTCTTTTACTATGTTAATGATAAATTTGATAATTTTACATTTTGCAAAAGCTGGAGATGCGGGTATTTCAATTTATACAATAGGATGGAGAGTTGTAATGCTTGCAATATTACCTATTTTAGGTCTTGCAACAGCAGTAATTACAGTATGTGGTGCTGCATATGGAGCAAAAAAATATAAAAAACTTGATATTGCTTTTATGTTTTCAGCAAAATTTGGATTGGTTATAGAGGTTTTAATAGGAATTATACTATTTGTTCTTGCACCTATTGTAACTATAATTTTTACAACAGGCCCAGGTCTTTTTGAGTTGCGTCCTGATATAGAATTGTTCATAAAAATATCCTGTTTATTTTATCCTGGTGCTGCTTTAGGTATAGCATCTTCTGCAATGTTTCAAGGGGCAGGAAAAGGATCATATGCATTAATTGCAACACTTGTTAGAACAGTTATATTAACTCCAATACTTGCTATCATTTTTTGTTGTGTTTTTTCTATGGACCTTAGTGGAGTATGGTGGGGTTTAGTTGTTGCAAATTTGATAGGTTCTATAATATCATTTGGATGGGCTAAATTTTTTATAAAAGGTTTATTTTTTAAAAATAAAGATAAAGCAATAAAGAAACTAATCTAATAGAAATATTTAAAGATGCATATACATTATAGATTAACGGGCGTTAATATGAGGCGTATATTTTTAAAAATAACAGCTGTTTTTTTTACATTAGTATTTTTAATATCGTTTATACCAACAAGTTCATCTGTAACTTTTGAAAAAAATAATTCTGAATATGAATATTATACATATCAAGAGATGACTGATTTATTAAAAAAAATTCAAAATCAAAATAAAGACATAATGAAACTTGAATCCTATGGAAAAACATATGAAAACCGAGATATATGGTTTGTTAAACTATCAGACAATGTTGATATAGATGAAAATGAACCTGGCGTTTTATTATTAGGTGGTCTTCATGGAGATGAAAAAATATCCTCTGAAATATTGATATTTTTTATAGAGTATATGATAGAAAACTATGGAAAGGAAAACATTGATAATGATCAAGATGGGGTAATAAACGAAGATCCTATAGATGGAAAAGACAATGATCAAGATGGGAAAATAGATGAAGATCCAGACGAAGGCAGAGTACGAGAAGCAATTGATAATACACAGATCTATATTCTACCAATGATAAATCCAGATGGATTTGAAGCAGATAACCGTAAAAATTGTAATCCTGACCCTCGACATGGAATAAATATTAATCGAAATTTTGGATATGACTGGAAATATTATAAACTGTTTCCTAAGATATTTACCAATCGTTGGACGGATACGGAAACTAGTGGAAATTACAGAGGACCTGAACCTTACTCTGAGAATGAAACAAAAGCAGTAAAGAAAGTTGCTGAATCATTTACAATTAATCTTTCTCTTTCTTATCATTCAGGTGCAGAAGTTGTATTTTATCCATGGTATCATACAACTGCAAAAACACCACACGAAGAACTATTTATTACAATAGGTGAAGAAATGGAAAGAATAAGTGGTTATCCACTTTGGACTGGAACTGATACAATTATACCAAAATTAGGTGGAACACTAGGAACTTCGGAAAATTTTCTTTATGGAGAATATAATATCCTTGCTTATACTGTCGAATCGTCTAGAATAAAATCACCAACAAATGAAGAATTTATCTATAAATCCTGTTATAAAAATGTAGGAGTACATCTATATCTATGTGAAAAAGCACAGGAAATTGATAATAAAGAAGAATCTATTTCAAAAAACAACTTTAGATTATTTCCATCTGTTTTTAATTTTCTTAAAAATCTATTTAGATAAACCATATAGATTACTAACTGAATAGTTTCAACCACCCTATTTCTAGATTTATAAACAAAGTTCGTAAATATCTATCTCAGAATGAGGTAGAACTAATATGATTATATGGACTTATAAAATAAAAACTAATAACGGAACGATTCTTACTCAAAACTCAGATTTTGCCGAAAAAAGAAGTAAACTTGGAAATATTGTTTTCTGCAAAAGAGAGTCAAATAAATATAGATTTAAACAAAATCAATAAAGATTATAAAGGGAGCAATACTTCCACCGAAAGGTGAAACCCTATGACTGCTCCATCAAAATATATCAGACAACCTATAGTAAGCGTTCTAGGTCATGTAGATCATGGTAAAACTTCGGTTCTTGATTATATTCGTGGTTCTACTGTTGCTGCACGTGAATCTGGAGCTATTACCCAACATATAGGTGCTACCGAAATTCCAATTGATTCTATATATAAAGTCTGCGGTGACCTCTTAAAAGAAAAAAAATTTACTCTTCCAGGTCTTCTTTTTATTG
>CAYYOO010000049.1:0-11377 GCA_964473335.1 uncultured Thermoplasmatales archaeon | reverse complement strand
AGTATTCTAAAACAGGTATCATATGTAAAAAATCAGGTCCTCTAACTTTTGCTCTATATGGTTTTTTATCTCCATTACTAACCATATATATTGCTGCTTCACCTCTTGAAACCTCATTTCGTATGTATACCTCCCCTTCAGGCATTTTAATATTAAGTTTGGGTTTTTTAAACTTTGAAAATATCACATCACCCTTGGGCATCTCTTTTAATCCCTGTTTTATAATTTTTATTGATTGTTTCATCTCTTCAATACATATCTTGTATCTTGCATAGGCATCTCCATTATTTTCCACTGGCACTTCAAAATCTAATTTATCATATACTTCATATGGCTCATCCTTTCTCACATCTGTGCTCATGCCAGAAGCTCTTAAAACAGGACCTGTAGCACCCAGTCTTATTGCATCTTTTGTTTTTAAAATTCCAACATCTTTTGCTCTTGGCTTTAGGGCTGGATTTTCAACCTCAATAAGTTTTATCATTTCATTCATTTTATCTAAAACTTTCAAGATTTTATCCTCTGCATTACTTGGAAAATCTCGTCTTACACCACCTGGACATATGTATCCAGCAGGATAAACCCTGCCACCTGTAATCATTTCAAATAAATCAAGTATATAATCTCTATACCCAAAAGCCATCTTAAAACCAGTATCAAAACCAGTGCCTTTAGAAAATACTCCATACCAAATTATATGAGATTGAATCCTAGAAAGCTCTGCCATTATAACTCTTATATATTTTGCTCTTTCTGGAATATCAATATCCATTAGTTCATCTACTGCTTCAGCATGTACTAGATTCCAATTTAATGGTTCAAGCACACAGAGCCTATCAGATAAAACAGCATTCTGAATTGGTATTCTATATTCCATTAATTTTTCAAAACCTCTGTGTAAATAACCCGGATCCGCTCGCGCAGATGTTACTATTTCCCCATCAAGTTTTAATTTAACTCCAAAGTTTCCAGATCCAGGATGGGCAGGGCCAAAATACAAATCATAATTTGTATTTTTAGGCATAGGTTGCATATCATCATTCATAATACCCTCTCTCCCTTTCGTTTTCTTTATTATAGAGTTCATCTCTTACGTATTCTCTCCAATTAAAATCCTTTCTAAAAGGTGGTGGACCCCTCCAATCTTCCAAAAAAAGTGGTGTGAGATCATTATTTCCCTCAAATTTTACTCCAAAAAGTTCATGTAATTCTCTTTCGTGAATTTGAGCGCTTTTATCCCAAATAGACACAACAGAATCAACAATCGGTTTTTTTCTATCAATCTTGGTTTTTAAGGTCAAAAGAATTTTGTCTTTGTACGACCATAGATGATATGTGATTTCAAATATTTCTTCTTCCAGCCAATCTGTAACTGATATTGAAGATAAATGGGTAAAATTTTCATTTTTCAAATATTTACATATTTCTAACAATTTATCTTGTTTTATATCAATCCAGACTCTTTGTTTCCGCTGTATTTTTCCACCCATATTAAACTTAGAACTGATATTTTCTAGGATTTTGTTTTCATTACCCTTGCCCAAGTCCATTTTACTTCAGCTCCTTAACATGTTCAAAGATCTTTTCACATGCCTCAAATACTGCTTCAGGTCTAGGTGGACAACCAGGAATATAAATGTTAACCGGAAGATAATCATCTAGACGTTTTATAGTATTATAAGAGTCCCAATACATTCCGCCAGTCATAGTACATGAGCCTAATGCAATTACTACCCTTGGCTCAGCCATCTGTTCATATACTCTTTGTGCTTTTTTTATTGATTTAAGTGTTTGATATCCTGCTATAAAAAGTACATCTGCATGTCTAGGAGTACCAACTATAATCATTCCAAATCGTTCCATATCCCATCTGGAGCCTACAACTGGTACGAGTTCGGCAAATCCACATGAGTTAAACCAGTTAAAAATCCAAATAGATTTTATAAGTTTCCTCATTGTTTTTGCTTTTTTTGATCTTTTGACCATACCTTTTACCGCAACTGTATAAAATAGGCACTATACTGTTTTTTCGTTTTAAATTATTATCTTTCTTTGTCACAATTCTCGCAGATAAAAGGAAAGACCTTATTTTTTGAAAAAATTTTACAAAGTCTACAAGTTTCAGGTATGATTAAATCATTACCTTTTTCAATTATCACTCCTGCAGATCTATTTATTTCTTTTAGTACCTCCTCATTAGCAATATTTGGTTTTCCTCTTTTTCCATTTATATACTGAGATATTGCAGATGGGGATATATCTAATTTTTTTGCCACATCTTTTTGTCTGAGGCCAAAATCATCGATCATACTTTTTGCTAGTTCTTTTCTTAAAACAGGTAATCCATGCCATACTATATATTCACAGGGAGTTCTTTTCATTTTTTTCACATATTCCTTATAATATCCATAAGAATAAACCTAGGGCATAGTGATTTCCCACAATAACAATACAAGTAAACATCTTCTTTTTCAGCTATTTTTTTAATTTCTTTTAACTTTTTAAGTATTCTTGGATTTGACATAATTTTTTTTCTGTATCTTTTATCAAAGTTTGATTGTTCCCATGCTCTTCTTCTCGCTTCTTGTTCATCTTTACCTTCTTTCATAAGGTCCCACTTTAGTTCATTGAAATCTGATAGTAAATCTTCAGGTGGTGCAAAAACACTTGGATACCCAACATCTATTTTTTCTGTATTTTTAGGAAGAGTTTTTAATTTTGCAACATAGGATTCTTTAAGCATAACTTCATTCCAATTTTTTTAATAGTTCGTTATAAGAGGTATTTACATCAAGAATAGTGTTTTTTATCCGTGTTATTATCTCATCAACATTCTCAGTAGTCACTGCGCCCTTTACAGAAGGTTCAACCAGACCTTCTTCTTCTAAAACTGTTAAAGAATATGCAACTTTGTGTCTGGGATATTTAGTCTTTTCTGCTAGCTCTGTTATACCAATTGGTTGTTTACTCTGTAAAGTTTTTAATACATCAATATGCCTATTAATTATATCGATATTTGTTTTTACCATTTTAGTAAGAACACAATTTTTTTTCATATTGATTTTATACTCCTTTTTTTATGCTGTTAAGTGACAAATTAATGTATAACCAATTAATAAAATTGTAACCTATTAAGCAAAGGATCACAATTCTATAGCATCAACAGGACACATATTTATACAGACACCGCATTCAATACAGGTATCTTCATCAACTACTGCAACATCTTTTATAGTTATTGCATCAACAGGGCATACCTCTGCACATTCTCCACATGCTGTACATTTTTCCTTATCTATTTTTACTGCCATATTTTTATCCCTCTCCAAATTTTTAGTAATATTCGTCACAAATATCCTGTAACTCACGCTTATTATATTTAGAAAATGTTAAATCTCTCTTTTTTGACCGTTTTATACATTTTTTTATTTCTTTAATAACTCTTCTTTCTTTCAATTTTTTTCAATCTCCTTTTTTCTCAAAAATAATATCTAAGACTCCATTTTTAAATGTAAAAAGAGCTGCCTTTTTGTTTACCTTACAAGGTAAGTTTATGTAATTGTAATACTCTGATTTAGGAGAGCTAGGCATTATCTCTAATGAATTACTATTAAATTTTATTTCAATTTCATCCTTTTTTATGTTAGGCATATGGACTGTTATTGTTAACCTATTACCCTTCTCGTTGATATCATATTGTAATTTACTTTTTTCAGAATTTTTATTATTTTTTTGAAAAATTTTAGATTCTGGTAGCCTACAACTTCTCATTATTTTCTCTTTAAAAGATAAGTTATCAGTTATAGAATCAAAATTAGCTATAAAATCAGATTGAAAATCATTATTACGTATTTGTTCAAGCATTTGCATCAATCTTATACTTTCATACAGCCTTTGAATCTCATTTGATAAAACCTCAGCTCTATCTTCACAAAAAATATCAAACGAGTTATTCCATTTTTCCTTTTTAGAGTCCTTTTTAGATTTTTTTATATCCAATACCTCCCAAATGGCTATATGTAAAACATTTCATACCAATATTAAGAAAAAAAGACAAATCTTATAAGATTTTCTATAATAAATATCAACAGAAAGTCTATTTTTTCCAATAAATATTGTTATTTTTTGTTTAAAAATATTAAACTTTAAATAAATTATTCATTATACCTAACCCTATATTATCAACAAACTTAGAGCCATAACAAGCATACCTATAATTATTCCTAAGATAGCGGTATGGCCTTCACCATAGCTATGTGCCAAAGGTAGAAGTTCATCTAAAGAAATATAAATCATAACACCTGCGACAAACGCTAAAAGTAAAAGAAGTAAGCTTTCAGATAAAAATGGTAACAATATCAAAAAACCAATTACTGCTCCTACAGGTTCAGCAACACCTGACAAAAAAGAATAAAAAAACGCTTTTTTTCTATTACCTGTCGCATAAAAAATAGGGACAGATACAGAAATACCTTCAGGAATATTATGAATTGCAATAGCTATAGCAATGACAACACCTAGTTTTACATTAGTAAGAGCAGTTCCAAAAGTAGCTAGACCCTCAGGAAAATTATGGATGCCAATAGCTATTGCTGTTAAAAGACCTGCTCTCATAAGTGGATAATTGACACTATCTTCTTTTATCTCACTAGGATCCTTATAGTGATGAGGGTTCTTTGATTTTGGAATAATTAAATCAATAAATCCAATTAAGGCAATACCAGAAAAAAAAGCGAGAACACCATATGCTTTACCAACATTTTCAAGAGCCTGAGGTAAAAGTTCGACAAAAGAAATATAAATCATCACTCCAGCAGAAAAACCCAGAGAAAAAGAAAGATAAACTAACCGGGGTTTTCTAATAAAATATGCAATGGCGCTTCCTATACCTGTAGATAGACCAGCCAAGATTGTTAAGAATAAGGCAACCTCAACATTCATTTTATTACCTTTCTAAGTCAGTTTTTTTAAAATTAAAAACATATCCTTTTTCTAGGCTTCCACTATGCATTAATTTCTTTAATAATTTTTTATGAAGATTGAATCCACTATCCTCTATTTCAGATATAACCTCATCTAATGTCATATTCATCTCTGTATCATGATGTTTAGGATACAAAGAGAGAATTCCATTTTTCTTTAAAACTCTATATAGCTCCATAAATAACTTTTTCCTATTTTTTATCAAATGTAAAACATCATAGAGTAAAACTATATCAATAGAGTTTTTAGAAATTAAAAGATTTGTATCATCCTCTTTTTTTAAAATCTCTACATTTAATAATCCTTTTTTTCTAATTTTCTGTTTTAAATCAAGCAAAGCCTCTTTGTTTTTATCAACAGAATAGACCTTTCCTTTATTTCCCACAACAAGTGATGCCGGAATAGAATAACTACCATCTCCACATCCAAAGTCAACAACAAACTGATCTTTTTTTATGCCAATTGCTCTAAGAAATTTTTTAGCTTCTGTATCTGTCCATTTGCTCATAGTTAAAGACTTATCCCTCAAAATATTTATCCATTCTATCAAAAGCTTTGTTTATCATGTCTTCAGACACACAAAATGACAGCCTCAAATGACTTTCGCCGGTTGGTCCAAAGGCAATTCCAGGTGTTGTTGAAACCTTTGCTTCTCTTAAAAGTTTTTTACAAAAAGTTGTAGAATCCTTACCATTTTCAACAATTATTTTTGGAAACATTAGATAAGAACCCATTGGTTTTTGATATTCAAAAATATGATCTAGTTCATCTAAACGTTTACACATTAAATTTCTAGCTTTTAAATAATGATCCTTAAACTCTTTAATACAATCCTGAGGTCCTTTGAGAGCTGAAAGTGCTGCATATTGAGATACAACAGTTGCACAAATAGCAAATGGAATATGGGCCTTAGTAATCTGTGGGATAAAACTTTCATCTGCATGCAAATAACCAATCCTCCAACCTGTCATAGCATAGCTTTTTGTAAAAGTAAAACAACTAACAGTATTCTTTTTCATCTCAGGAATTGAACCTATGCTAAAATGTTT
The DNA here is from genome assembly GCA_964473335.1 of uncultured Thermoplasmatales archaeon. GTDB lineage: Archaea > Thermoplasmatota > E2 > DHVEG-1 > DHVEG-1 > CAYZTD01. Next base: position 5,345 of record CAYYOO010000049.1, on the reverse strand, counting down.
ACGTCCATCATATGTAAAATATTCATAGGCTTCATCGGTAATAACAATTATATCATTTTCAAGGGCGATATCAGCTAACTTTCGAAGAGTTTTTTCTGAAAAAACAGTACCTGTAGGATTACTAGGTGAACAGTACATAATAGCTTTTGTTTTAGGTGTTATTGCACTCTTTATGCCTTCAATATCCAAATCAAAACCTTTTTCTTCAATTGTTGGAACAAGTACAGGTTTTGCTGATGCAAGTTGAACTTGTCTTATGTGTGTAGAATAAGTTGGAGTGGGAAGTATTACTTCATCCCCTGGATCAACTACAGCCATTATAGCTGCAGATAACCCTTCAACAGCACCGATTGTAACCATAAGTTCTGAAGCGGGTGTATTTATTTTGTTATCTCTTTTCATTTTTTTTGAAATTTCTTGTCTTAATTCTAATATACCTTTGTTTTCAGAGTATCCTCCTACTTTTCCTTTGTTTATTGCATCAATGGCTCCTTTTTTGATATGTTCAGGTGTACCAGATGTAGGTTTTGCCCAGGATAAAAAAGCAACATCATCTATTTCTTTTGAAAGTCTAGTCATTTCATGTATTGCAGATTTTTTTATCCCTGAAACCCTTTCTGATATTCTCCAATTTTTATTCATAGTATCCTCTCAATCTTATTTTTTAACCTTCTAAAAATAATTTTTACCATCTTCTTCTGCCTCCGCCACCACGTCCGCGGCCTCTTCCATCCTCTGGGCCTCTGCCAAGTCCTCTTCCTCCACCTGCGCCAATACCTCGTCCTTGCCCCATTTGCCTATATTGATTGTATTCTTCTCTAGATTTCTCATCTTTTTTATTTTTTGAATAATCTTTTTCATCTATAATAATTGCTTTTTGAGGACAGGCATCAGCAGCTTCTTTTAAACATTCTGCATTTTCATCTTTTATTTCTGCCTTACCCTCAACCATTTTAATTCCATTTGGACAAATATTTTGACAAACAGCACATCCGATGCATCTTTTTTTATCTACCCTTGGCTTCATTGTAAGATTATCCCCCTTCTATCAGTTTTTTCTTTCTCTTCAAAAATTTCATTAATATTATCTTTTATTATATCAAGAGATTTTTTGATATTTGGCTCTCTAATAATTACCGGTAAAAACTTTTTTTTCAACCTATCAATATTTGGCCCCATCATCTTTCCAACCAAAACATCAACATCTGTTAAAACAGAAGCTGTGGCTTTAGCCTTACCAGGATCTCCGTGGGTTATTGTTTCATCTTCTTTATATTTTGCATTTTCTCTTGTTTCATTTAAAAAAGTTTCACCATCAGAATATTTCCATATTTGAAAATATTTTGACATCCCAAAATGTTCATCTGGCTTTATTATTTCTTCATTGTCTGTTCCTATTGCAAATATTAAATCTTCTTTTATATCTTTTATAGCACCTTGCGGACAATTTCTCAAACACAGCCCACAGTCAATACATTTATCTCTATCAAAAACTGCAATTCCCATCTCTAAATCAACAGTTATAGAACCTTTAGGACACTCACTTTCGCAAACTCCGCAGCCTACACATTTATTTTTACTAATATTCATCATATTATACTCTCTCCTTTGGTTCATCTCTATATTCTTTTACTATCTTAGGATCTTCAAGTGACTCTACTGTGAACTTTACTCTTCTTTTCATACCTAGTTTTGGCACAAACTCAGTTAAAAAATCACCGATATCTTTATTTTCTGCTTCGCATCCAACATGGTTGTAATTTTTATTGCCAATCTTTTCCAGGCGATTAAACAAATATCCCTCAAATGTTTTTTTCATATTTTATTTGCCTTCCCTTTGTTTTTTAAACTATTATCTATAGATCCATCTGGGAGCATACAATCAGGATGTAATTTTCCTTTTTCTTCCATATCATATCTAACACAGCTTTCCCAGTCTCCCTTACAATATAATTCAACCCATTTCCGGTCTAGAACTCCATCTTCGTAATATTTTTTCATTGGACATGATTCATACCATTTACAGTTATTAGATAAGACAGATAACTTGTGGTAATCATCATTAATTGTTTTTTCAAGAGAAGGATCATACACAATTGTGACAGGATGATTCAGTGGTAAAATTTTAACTGAATCTGTAAAGAAAAGTTTCCCATAACTACTATAAAACTCTTTTTTTGACTTTGGTAAATCAATTTCATATTTTTTAAAGATATATTCTGTAGCATAATAACCTAAAGGCGCTAAAACTGAAGGATCAATTATTTCTATTTCTTTGTCTAGATAATCACTACAGATATCAATCTCATGTTTTTTTGGCTTTCTATAGCCGGGTAGCATACATTTTACCAGATTTGTCATATATAGACTTTTTCTCTTGATATTGTTATTATTAAGTAATTTATCTAAAACCTTACCAGAGGGACCTATAAACATTTTATTTTCTTTATCTTCCTTGATTCCAGGCGCTTGAGCAATCAACATAATTTTTGCATTGTTATCTCCTTCACCGCAAATAGCATGAATTCTAGTATCACTTAGACCGCATTTTTTACATTTTCTTATTTTCTTGTTGAGCTTATTAATATCTGCTTTCATAGTTATCATTTACAAATTTTTAGAATAATTATCTACCTCATCAAAATCCTTAAACTCCCAATTTTTACATCACTTAGTTTATATAACATTAACATTCATTCATCTTTTTACTAGCTTTTTCAGCTGCTTTAATGATAGGATATGCAGTGGGAGGAGCAGTAACTAATGGATGAGTGCCGATTTGAGAGGTAAGTAAAGAATTTACCGTCATTTTATTTTGGATTGCAAATCCAATGATGTTTGTTAATTCACCTGCGCTTAATCCACCTATTACTTCCCCACCAAGTATCATACCTGAGTCCCTTGCTACAATTAATTTTACAAACTGTTTATTTGTATCAGGTAATGTTCCAGGATGTCTATCAATTCCTTTAAAAGATCCTGTGACAATATCAAATCCTTCTTTTTCTGCCATTCTTTCAGTGAGTCCTGCTACTCCAAAACCAGTTTTACCAATTGCCGTTGAAAAAATTGCAATTGTACCTCCAAAAGTTTTAACTGCTGAAAGCATGTAAAGCCCCATTCCTGCAATCCTTGCCTCTGCACACGCAGTTGATGCTAACATAATTTCGCTTGTTTTTCTAGTGAAAAAATCTTTTTTCTCAGCACAATCACCAACAGCAAATATATCGGTATTTTCTGTTCTCATATATTCATCTACTTGAATGAAACCTTTTTTATTAAGTGCAATACCTGATTTCTTAGCAAGAACATTATTTGGCAAGTAACCAACTGATAAGATTACTGCATCTGCATCAATTTCCCGTCCATCATCTAATATTATTCCTGTGGCTTTATTTTTTCCTTTTATTTTTTTTACTTTTACACCTGTTTCTATTTTTACACCACGGTTTTTTAAAAGAGATTCTGCTTCCAAAGCCATCTCTTCATCAAATGCAGAAAGTAATATATGTGGAAGAATTTCTGCAAGTACAACTTCTTTATCTAATTTGTTTATCTCATCTGATACCTCCACACCAATAAAGCCTCCACCAACAACAACTATTTTTTTAAATTTTTTGATTTTATCTAATAAACTATCTAGATATTCTTTATTTTTTAAAATAACAAACACGTTTTCTTTATCAACCCCTAAAATCCCTTTAGGTAACCTTGGCATGGAACCTGTTGCAAATACAAGTTTTTCAAAACTAATTTTAGTTCCATCTGAGGTTTCACATATCTTTCTTTTTGTGTCTATATTTGTTGCCTCATCAATTTTGAGTTTAACTCCTGCCGAAGTTAAAACATTGTCAGATATTGTATCTTTTTCACTATTTTCCAAGGATCCAAATATATAGGGTATTCCACAAGGAACAATAGTTTGTTTTTCTTTTCTTATAACCATAAACTCTTTATCTGGATAACAAGATTTGCCTGTTGTTGCTGTAACTATACCCGATGCAGATCCTCCTATGATCAATACATTTGTCTTTTCCATAAACTCTATATCTCCTTTTTTCTACCGTTGATCCTCTCTCTCAATTAATTCAGATATATACTATTACTCAAAATACATTTTTATTTGTGCCTATTTTTTATTACAACTGTTTCACCGCTTTTTGAATATATAAGATGTTTAGCGGATGAATAGCTTTTACAAATAAAACCTAGACTTACCAAAAAATTTTTTACTTTTTCAATATCGCTTCCTTTATTTTTAATTTGTTTTTCCATATATTTTCACCTCATATTCAATATGTTCCACAATTAAGATGGTCTTGTAAGGGACGTACCACATTTTGGGCATTTCTTCTCATAGCAGGGATCGCCTCTTTTATGATTTTCACGATAATTGCAATTTGGACAAACACACTCTCCACCCGGACCAATTCCAAACCCGCCGCCAAGGCCTCGCCTGCCACTTCTTCCATATCCACCTCCATCTACTGACATATCTTGTTCGCCTCTTTTGACAACCTATTACATTTCATATATATACAGAGAGGAAAGAATAGATAGTAGAGCTTTTGGGATCGAGAGAGATTTATTATCTGGAGGAAAAAACCTATTCAGGCGCTCTACATCCATCCTATGAAGTATAAAAAAATATTCATAAATATTACTGTAATAATTATTTGAATTAACAAAAATTTTCTTATAATTTATCAAAAAAACTATATAGACTACTTTATTTTCAAATATATAATCAATATTAAACAGGTGCAGCTCAATGAGGGAAACTATAAAATTAGATCAAAAAGACAAAAAAATAATTACGTTACTATATGAAAATCAAAATATTTCACAAGAAGAGATTGCCAAGAAAGTAGATTTATCACAACCATCAATTGCAATGCGAATTAAAAAACTAAAAGAAAAAGGAATTGTAGAACACATCATTGGAGTTAACATAAACAAGGTAGGAATATATCTAGCTAGAGTGATGGTTAGAACTACAAATACCACAAAGATTCTAAATAAATTTAAAGGGTGTCCTTTCTTTTTAAATGGATTTGTTGTATCTGGAAGTGAAAATCTAATGCTTTTATTTGCTGGAGAAGATTTAGCATCATTAGAATCTATAATAGATTGTCGTATTCGCCCAGATGAAGATGTTGACAGCGCTGATTTTAACATAGTTATCAGTAGTATTAAGGACTTTGTAATACCAATAAAAATGATAGAGAGACCTATGAAAAACCCACCATGTGGTGTAAAATATAAAGAATGCCAAGCTTATTATGAAAACCGTTGTTTTGGGTGCCCCGCTACTAAACTTTATAAAGGATCTTTCTGGTGAAGTA
>CAYYOO010000048.1:0-11779 GCA_964473335.1 uncultured Thermoplasmatales archaeon | reverse complement strand
ATTATATCCATAGCTTGATCATATAGTTCTTGTTTTGAAGGTTTAATTCTTGCAATGCCCTGCTCAATTGCCTTTAAACCTACTGCTACTGCTTCTCTAGGAAATACTTCCCAATTATCCATTGTTGGAACTATGTTTTCTTTAGACAAACCATTATCCTCAGCAGTTTTTGCTAATTCATAAGCAGCAGCAATACACATCTCATCAGTTATAGTCTCAGCTCTTACATCCAGTGTTCCCCTGAAAATACCTGGAAAACCAAGTGAATTATTAATTTGATTTGGAAAATCAGATCTACCGGTGGCAACAATCTTTGCACCTGCTTCTTTTGCTTCCCATGGCCATATCTCGGGAACTGGATTAGCGGTGGCAAAAACAATTGCATCATCTGCCATTTTTCCTACCCATTCTTTTTTTATTGTGCCCGGGCCAGGTTTACTTGCAGCAATCACAATATCTGTATCTTTCATTGCATCTCCTACTCCGCCAGTCCTTTCTTCAGCGTTTGAGTTAATACACATATCCCATTTTGGTTGATTTTTTTCTTTGATTTCTTCAATATCTTTTCTAGATGAATGTAATATTCCTTTTGAGTCAGCCATTATAATATTTTCTTTTTTAGCTCCAGCAGCAACAAGAACCCTTGATATTGCAATATTTGCAGCTCCAGCACCTACCATAGAAATTGACGCTTCGCTAATTTTTTTACCTACAATTTTCAATGCATTAATTGCTCCAGCCACCTCAATAGTAGCTGTACCTTGCTGATCATCATGCCATACAGGTATATCCATCTCCTTTCTTAGTCTATCAAGTATGTAGAAGCATTTTGGCTTAGAGATATCCTCTAGGTTTATTCCTCCAAAACTTGGCTTTAAAATTTTAACGGTTCTAATTATTTCATCGGGGTCTTTAGTATCAAGACATATTGGATATGCATCGACACCTCCCAAATATTTGAAAAGAAGAGATTTTCCCTCCATAACAGGCAGTCCTGCTTCAGGTCCAATATCACCAAGGCCAAGCACACGGGTTCCATCAGAAACCACAGCTATTGTATTCCATTTGTTCGTATGATCATAGACTTTTTCAGGGTTTTTTTGAATATCCTTACATGGCTTAGCAACCCCGGGAGTATACCATATACCAAAATCATCAAAACTCTTTATTCTACATTTTGGAATAACCTCTATCTTTCCTCGGTAAAAGGGGTGAAGCTTCATTGCATCTTTACCTGGTTTTTCTGCTTTTTTAAGTAATTTTTTTACATTAGTTTCTTTCATTCCTCGCCCTCTCAAAAACATATTCTTTAGTTAAATATCTTGTATATATAGAGTGTATAATAGGATTACTAAAATTTTGTTAAACTTAAGCACTGTTAATTTTTTTAGATTCTCATATTCAAAACAGTTATATGTACGATTTATATTCCCAAAATCGGGAGTGTAAATTATTATGACATCAAAATCATTAATCGAAATAGTCATTCATGGGAGAGGTGGTCAGGGTTCTGTTACTGCAGCAAACCTTCTTGTGGCCGCAGCTTTAAAAGATGATAATAAAGGTGTGCAGGCCTTTCCTTTTTTTGGAGCAGAAAGAAGAGGGGCGCCAGTTAGAGCTTTTGCAAGAATCTCTGATGATGAAATAAACCTTCGAAGTGAAATAACATCTCCAGACATAGTTATAATTCAAGATGAAAGTATAATGGATTTGGTGGATGTACTAAAAGGACTGAAAAAGGGTGGAAAAGTACTTATAAACACTACAAAAAAACCAGATGAATTTGATTTTTCAAAAAAATTTAATGTTGCAACAGTTGATGCAACAGGAGTTGCAATAAAACATGATATTGTTGTCGGAGGAATACCTGTTGTAAATACTACAATACTTGGAGCAATTCCAAAGATTCTAGATAGGGTGACACTTACTTCAATACAAAGCATAATACGAGAGAAATGGAAAGGAGATCAAGGCGAACAAAACGTAAAAGCAACTGAAGATGCATTTAAAAATGTGGAGGTGGACTTTTGAGTAAAAAACAAAAAAAGTATGATGTTGTAACAACCATTTCTTATCCAAAGAAAGGTGCCATGGGAAAAACCGGTAGCTGGAGAACATATGAGCCAAAATTTGACAAAGATAAATGTGTGAAATGTATGAGATGCTGGATTTTTTGTCCGGAAGGTGCAATAATAAGAAAAGATGACGATACAATAGAAATTGACATGGATTATTGTAAGGGATGTGGGATTTGTGCAAATGTTTGCAAGGTCAAAGCTATTAAAATGAATAGAAAGGGGTTGAAAAAATGAGTGTAATGATTGATACTGGAAATTATATTGCAGCTAAAGCTGCTGTCATGGCAAAACCAGATGTTGTTGCAGCGTATCCTATAACACCTCAAACAACAACAGTCGAAGGGATTGCGGATTATGTAGCTACAGGCGAATATAAAGGCAAATATATTTGTGTTGAAAGTGAGCATTCTGCAATGTCAGCATGTATTGGTGCTAGTGAAGCAGGTTCTAGAACCTTTACTGCAACATCCTCTCACGGTTTATTTTTAATGCATGAGATGCTACACTGGGCTGCACTTGCTCGCCTTCCAATTGTAATGTGTAATATAAATCGAGTAACGGGCCCCGGTTGGAATATCTGGGCTGATGAAAACGATTCAATAAGTCAACGTGATACTGGATGGATACAGTTTTATTGTTCGAGTAACCAGGAGATATTTGACACAGTCATTCAATCCTTTAAATTAGCTGAAAATAAAGATGTTGTATTACCTGTTATGATTAACTATAACGCATTTATTCTATCACATACCTCAATGCCAGTAGAAGTTCCTACTCAAAAAGAAATAGATGAATTCTTACCAGAATTTTCTGCAAAATGGAAACTAGATACAAATAATCCCGTGACCCATGGAAACATAATTGGAACGCAAGACTACGAAAAAATAAGAAAAGCTATGCAAAAAGCTCAAATGAATGCAAAAGAACTCATCCCAGAAATTGCCCTTGAATGGAAAAAGAAATTTGGTACATACCATGGTGGTCTATTAGAAAAATACAGATGTGAAGATGCTGAAAACATACTTATTTCAATGGGTGCAATAGGTGCAGAAAGTAAAGATGCAATAGATGAACTTAGAAAAAAGAAAATGAAGATAGGCTTAGCTAGACTTAGAACCTTCAGACCATTTCCAACTGAAGAAATAATAAAACTTGGGAAAAAAGCAGATCTAATAGTAATTGATAGAAACATATCAATTGGTTCAAATGGAGCAGTGTATAACGAGATAAAATCAGCACTCTATGATAAGGTAGATACAAAAGTAACTGGTTTTATAGCAGGACTTGGTGGAAAAGATGTTCCATATACCGATATAATTAAGATGTGTGAAAAATCAGTTAAATCAAAAGCAAAAGATCAAATTTGGTATGGATTTAATGAAGGAGGCAGATAAATATGGCAATAAAGAATTTACCAAAAGACGAACTTGTTTTACCTGGTAACGCAGCCTGTCCTGGTTGTCCTGCAACAATTGCCTTAAGAACTGTTTTAAAGGCACTTGGTAAAAAGACAATAATGGTTGTTCCTGCTTGTTGTACTGCAGTAATCGAGAGTCTATATCCTCATGCTTCTTTTGATATTCCTGTAATGAACATTGCTTTTGAAGCAGCCGCAGCTGGTGCAAGTGGAGTTAAAGCAGCACTTGATAAACAAGGAGATGATGAAACAACGGTTCTTGCATGGGCTGGAGATGGAGGAACATATGATATAGGCCTTCAGGCTCTATCTGGTGCAATAGAAAGAGGGACTGATTTTATTTATATTTGCTACAATAACCAGATCTATTCAAATACTGGAATTCAGCGTAGTGGTGCAACGCCACATGGTGCATGGACAACAACCACAGTTAAAGGTAAAGCAGAATTTAGAAAAGAGATGGGCGAAATTGTTCTAGCACATCATCCGCCTTATGCAGCTCAAGCTTGTATAAGCTATCCTGAAGATCTTTATAATAAAGTAAAAAAAGCTAAAGAAATTAAAGGTCCAAAATATATTGAAATATTAGCACCATGCCCCCCTGGTTGGCGATTTCCTATGGAAAAAACAGTTGAAATGGGAAATCTTGCAATTGATACTGGTGCCTGGGCTCTATATGAATATGAAAACGGAAAAATGACCTTTAATAAAAAAAGTAAACTAATTCTTGAGAAAAAAGTAGATAGAAAACCTATTGAAGAATGGATCAAATACCAAGGTCGATTTAAACATCTTTTTAAACCAAAAAAAGATAAAGAAACAATAAAGGCTTTGGAGGAACATACAGATCATATCTGGGAAAGATATAGAGATTGCTATCTATAAAAATTGGAGTGTGAAGTTATTATGGAGGCTGTAAAAAATGTTTGCAAAAGAGATGCTCAAACAGAGCCTCCCCCTGCTTATTTTATGCGGAATTGGAGCTGTCATTGCAGGTAGCACTCTAAATTTAATGCAAAATCTTTTTTTAGAGATACCTGGGCTTTTAATTGTAATTCCCGCCGTTATTGCTATGCGTGGAAACATTAGTACCGCTTTTGGTTCACGCCTTGGTTCTGCATATCATCTTGGAGTGATTGGTAAAGATAATCTTTTGAATAAGGAATTAAAACAAAACATGATAGGATCACTCACATTGAGTCTTGTAATGTCCTTTTTTATTGGTTTTTTAGCTTATATTGTATCATTTTTTATGGGTATTTCACCTAGTCCATTAAAAATCATTTCAATTGTCACAGTAGCAGGTGTTTTATCCGGGTTGATTCTAAGTTTTATGACAATAGGAATCATCTATCTAGTTTTCAAAAGAGGATTTGATCCAGATAATATTACAGGTCCTGCCCTTGCAACATTTGGAGATATTATTACTATTCTATGCATATTATTTAGTGCATCGATAATGGGGGGATTATTCTGATTTACAATTGGAAAAAGATAGTCAAAAATAGTTTTCCAATTCTCACTCTAGCAATTTTAATTGAAATCTTTGCTGGATCAATTCTAGAGGTAAATAGAGCAATATTACTTATCCCTATTTTTTTAATATCTATTCCAGTGATAAACAGTGTTAGTGGAAACATTGGAAGTGTACTTGGTGCAAGACTTGCATCGGGTCTTCATACTGGTACAATAGAAGTTACATATAAAGATAAAAAAATGCAGGAAAGCCTTTTTACATCTATGTTAATTGGTGTAATAACATATTTTGTTCTTGCGATAGTTATTTATTACGTATCTGGATTTAGTGATATAACAATGAATATTAGTCTAATTGGATTTGTTGCTATATTTGTTACAACAGGTATTTTACTTGTTTCTCTTGTAGCAGTTTTTAGTATACTTGCAGCTTTTATATCTTTTAAGCGAGGTCTTGATCCTGATGATATGGTAGCTCCAATTGTAACAACGGTTGGAGATGTATTTGGAATCTTATTTTTGTTTTTAACGATAAAGATTGGAGTAGGAATATGAAAGAAAAAAAGAAGAAAAGAAGAAGCATATTTGGAAGGCTTCAACGTGCGCCAAAAGAAAAATGGAAAAAAGAAGAGTTCACTGAACTTGAATATGAACCTAAATCAGTAAAAGAACTTCTAACAGAGATGAAGGATATATCTGAACTTATAATTGATCTTGCTTATTCAGCAGTACTTTTTGATAACGGCGACATTGCTGAAGAAGTAAAATATTTGGAAGTTAGAATGGACAAATTAAACTATGATATTAGAATGATGGCTATGATGGCAGCAAGAACAAAAGAAGATGCTGAGCAACTTGCAGGGATTTTGCAGGTCGCCGAAGCCGCTGAAACCATTTCAAATACAGCTGGAGACATTGTAAAACTTCTCACTCGTGAAAAAACAGGACCTATCCTACCAAAGATATTAAAAAAAGCCGATGAACAGATTTTTAGAATAAATGTAAGTGAGAAATCAAATGCATGTAATAAAAAAATAGGTGAATTAAACATTGAATCAGAAACAGGTATGAGGCTCATTGCTATTAGACGCGGTGAATTCTGGATATATAATCCTGATTCTGAAACATCTATCAATAAAGATGACTGGTTGATAACTAGAGGAACTGATGATGGATACAAAGATCTAAGAAAATTTTTACATGGAAAAATGGAGGTCTTGGAATGAAGGAAAAAACACTTGAAGAAATAGTCCTTGAGATGAAAGATAAATCTGAACTCATGATCGATCTAGCATATTCTTCTATATTATATAATAGTGAAACACTTGCAAAAGAAGTATATGATCTTGAGGATTTTGTTGATATTCTATATCAAACAATCCAGAAAAAAACACTTGAAAAGGTTGCAGATAAAAAGGTTTCAGTTAATGATGCACTTGCAATTCTTAGGCTTGGCGAAGCAGGTGAACAAATCGCTGATGCCGCTCAAGAAATAGCTGACGTTGAACTAAGAGATGTTGAGCTTCACCCGATTATTAAGATGAGCATTCGTGAATCAGATCAAGTATTTACTAGAGTTGAAGTAAAATCTGAATCTATTCTTTCAAATAAGACACTTGGTGAATTGAAACTTGCTAGTGAAACAGGTATGATGGTAATTGCTATGCGGCATGAAAATAGATGGCTTTATGGTCCAAATAAAAACACAAAGATCGATCCAGGCGACATACTTTTTGCAAAAGGCCCTGAAGACGGCGAAGAACATTTAATTAAACTAGCAAGTGGAGAAGAAAAAGAACTATAGATTCTATTCAATTAACCTAGCACCAGACTCATCAACAGAACAAACATAGGTTTTTCCATATTTTGATAGAATATTACAAAGTTCGTTTGTCTTGCCTATTGAAAAGATAGAATTCCCAAGCATGCACATACTAGCTTTCCCAGAATTTTTACAGGATTCTATTATTTGTTTTATCTTTTTGTTTGAAAGATTTGTTTTATAAGAAAAAACATTTGACAGATAAAAAAGGTTTTCAACTGATGGTTTTTCAAGTAACTTTTTTGTACAAAATTTTCCATAATCTGAAATATTATTCAACAACCTTTTATCTGTTAGAATCTTATTTGTATTAATTTTTTTACCAACTATACACAAAACAACATTATAGTTTCCAGGAATATGCTCAATTATCCCCCATGGTGGAATACCTGGTGTCTTTCTTACTTCAAAACCTCCAAAAAAGGATGATACTACATCGCCAAGGCCAGTTTTTAGATTTACCTCTGCAAAATGAGCTGCTTTCATAGCATCAGATCTACTCAGACCGCAAATTTTTGCTAGAGAAATAGCACTACTAAGAGCTCCAGCAGCACTCATACCAAAACCTTGCCCCATAGAAAGATCAAGTTTTGTTTTAACGGTGACATTTAGATTATTTTTACCGATCAAATATTTTATTGCAAGTTTTGTAACAGGAGCCGGTGATTTTCTTCCGTTAATAAAAACCTCTATATTTTGAAGAGTAGAGTTGATTGCGGTAACCTCAGATGTTGCACCAAGGGTGATACATAAACCTGCACCTCTTGATCCGCTCCTTGAAAGATCATTATTAAAATAAACAGGTTCGAAAAAACCAGATATATGACCCGGAGAAAATGCTTTGGCGTTCATAGAATCTATCACTTTACTTTATCAAGAATGAAATTACTAATATTTTCTTTTGTATCTTTTTTTGAAAATGTTTTCTTTTTTTGATCTACAATCCATATCTTATTTTTATTCTTATTAAAACCTGTAATTAAATTTCCAATCACGTAATCTAAATTATTATTCTTTAGTAACTTATTAGACTTATTTATTATATCTTTTTCATTTTGTTCAGCTTTAAACCCAATGATTTTTGATTTAGGTGCCAATTTTCTAATGTTTTTAATAATTTTATCTGCGGGTTTTAACTCAATTATTAGTTTTTCTTTACCAGATTTGATTTTACCTTTCTTTTTTTCAGGTATATAATCTGATATTGCAGCTGGGACAAAAATATAATCAAAATCTTTTATTTTTCTTCTTTCTAATAATTTTTTTAAATCTGAATTACTAAAAAATTTTTCTTTTTTGATGTAATCAGGAATTAATTCTTTTATATCTCCATGCCAGAGTTCTACGTCTCCTCCTCTAAGATAAGCATTCTTTGAAATATTTAAGGCAGTCTTTCCTGAACTAGTATTTGTAATAACCCTTATATCATCAATATACTCTTCTGTGGGACCACCTATTACTAGTATTTTTTTACCTTTGTAATCCTTTTTTCCAATGTTTTTTATAACAGTTGAAATTATTTTTTCATTTGTTGGAAGTTTTGCTTTGTTTTTTATGATATCTGGTTCGATAAAGGTGATCCCAATTTTTTTTAGCTTTTTTATATTATCTTGGATTATCTTGTGATCATACATTGATAGATGCATTGCTGGAACTATTATAATTGGTATCTTTGATCCGATTGCTGTTGTTGCAAAAGTTGTTACTGGAGTATCATCTATACCATGTGCAATTTTTGATATTGTATTTGCTGTTGCTGGGCAAATAAGAAGTAAATCAGCTGGTTCTTTTACTTTTCCTAGATAAGTTACATGTTCAGTTTCACCGGTTAGTTTGGTTATTGGTTTTTTACCTGTTGCAAACCATAGTGCATCTGGATGAATGATTTTTGTTGCAGCTTTTGAAATAACCGGTATTATTTTAGCACCATATCTTATTAGTTCTCTTGATATTTTTATGGTTTCAACTGAAGCAATACTACCAGTTACTGCTAAAACAATTTTTTTATTTTTTAGAAAATTTCCTTTTGACTCTATAATATCATTTACGGGATGCATTTTAAAAAAACAAAAAAGGATTGATCTTTTAAATGTTGTTATCTAACAACAAGTACTGACACACTAGCATGTCTAACTACTTTGTCAGTTACACTCCCGAGGAGAAATCTACCTTCTTTACCATATCCTTTGTAGCCAAGAACTATAATATCGGCTTGTGTTTTTTTAGCTGTAATTAGTATTTCATCAGCAGGATCTCCGTCTTCAACAGCTATATCTACCTTTGCAACTTTATTTTCTATCTCATTTACAATTTTTGATAAGGTTTCTTTTGCTTTATCCTTAAAACTTCCTGATTTTACAATTTTACTTAAGTCAATAGTTGGAAGTAGCATTTTTGTAAAAGAAGATTCAGAAAGTTCAGCAGGTACAACTGTTAAAAGAGTTATTTCATCATCCGAACTTGAACACTTCATTACCATATCTATAGCTTTTTTTGAGGCTTCAGAGCCATCATAAGCAACTAGCATCTTTTTCATCATGATCAGCATAGCCTAAATACAAAAAGGTGCTAAAAAGATTTCGAATTATCTGCATAAATATGAAATGAAATCCGAAAGAGGCATTCCTTCTTCCCACCGCATAACAAAATTTCCTCCTTTGGTTTTTTTTATCTTAGGTATCCGATTATATAGTATTTTTGCTCTACCAGTTAAATTTTTCATATCAAGTGTAAAAATACGCCATGAATCACCTCTATACCCCTTTATTCTAAAAGCATAAATTGGCAGAGTCATTGTTTTTTCACAAAGATCTATCATTTGATCTGCTTGTTCTTGCAATTTTCCACTCATACTACTAAAATGTAGTTTATCGGTCTTACTTGTTTTTACTTCTGTCAAAAAGGATATATCGCCTCGAGTTGCTACTAAATCAACTCCAAAGGATCCAGCTGCTCTTATAACTGCAAATGGCCTATTTGAAATTTTTTCATAATTATCTTTTTCAATTACTGAGCAGGTTTTTGTGATTTTTTTAAGAATTTTTGTTTCTCCTTCTAAAATTCCTTTGAATTCTCTTTCATATTGACTTGCACTCATATACAAAAGAATAAAATACAAATAAAGGTTATAATATTTGGGGAAAGTCAGATTAAGGTGATAAAAAATAATAGAGGTGATTTGTTACGAGCAAAGAGGTAATCGTTAAAGAGGCAATGAAAACAAACCTTGCAATCGTTGAACCTGAAACTACTGTTCTTGAAGCAGCAAAAATCATGAAAAAAAGAAAGATCGGAAATGTAATTGTTGTTAAGAAAAATCAACCTGTTGGTATACTTACCGAAAGTGATATACTTAAAAAGGTGGTTGCAGAAGGGAAAAAACCAGAGAACTGTACTGTTAAAGAATATATGAGTACACCTGTGATTATTACTGATCCTTATATCAATCTTGAAAAAGCAATGAATGTGATGGGAAAGTGTAATGTTAGAAGACTTCCTGTTATTGAAAATGATAGATTAATAGGTATTATCACCCAAAAAGACATTTCTTTGATATCTCCAATTTTACATGAAATATCAAGGGAATGGTATGACATTAAATCTAGAGATGAAAGCTACTATAAAAAACAGATCTTTTCAGGTAAATGCGAGGACTGCGGTGTTTTATCAGCGAATCTTAAAAATGTTGACGGACGGCTTTTATGTGAAGATTGTATAGATGCACTTGAGTATGAGTAGAAAAATTATTTTATGATTTTTAAGGAGGAAATATAATTGAAAGTTAAAGATGTAATGACAAAAGAAATTATTTCAGTAGATAAAGATGAGAACCTAAAACATGTAATGTCACTAATGGATAAAAACGATGTAACAAAAATCCCAGTTCTTGAGGATAAAAAACTAATAGGCATGGTCACAGATAATATAATCGCCTATAAACTTGGGTCAATTAGAAAAAGAGGAGTACCCCCATCAAAATTATATGCATCAAGTATGACAGATAAGAATGTGGAATGCGTAAAACCTGATACAGAGATTAGATCAGTTCTTAAAAAAGTAGGTAAAAAAGGACCTACCATGCTTTGTGTGACAGATAATTCAAACCTTCAAGGTATTCTTACTAAAGCAGATCTTCTTTTCCTTGTTAAAAGCAAAAAACAAATTAGAACTTTAATGAGAAAAGATATTTTCACTGTTTCATCTGATGATAGAGTAATCCATGCTAGAAGAATTATGATCGATGAAAATATCGCAAGGATACCAGTTGTCGATGATGGAAAGCTTGTTGGAATGATATCTGATAATGAAATTGCTTTTTCACTTGCAAAACTAAAAAGATCATATCCAATTGGTAAACAGAAACATAGGTTAGATGAGCTACTTGTAAAGGATTCTATGAAATCACCTGTTATTTTCACTGATCCAAATAAAACTGCAAAAGATGCAGCAGAAATTATGATTGAAGAAGGTATTGGAGCCTTACCAATTATTCAAAATGATAAACTAGTTGGAATTATTTCTAGAACTGACCTACTCAAGACTGTAACTCTCTAAAATGTTTTAAGCTAAAACAGTATATCTTCTATTGCTATGAGTTATCATATTCCATCTAACGATCAGTTATTAAAAGCTTTAAAAACTGTTTTAAAAAAGAATAGATCAGTTAATACACAAAATAAATTGAGAAGTTTGGTTTCAAAGAATCTAGATACAAAAAAAAAGAAATATGGGGTTAACCCCGAAAGATTAAGGAATCTAGCTATAAACAGTGATTTTACAAAGCTTGAGATACATTCAAGAGAAGGTGATCCTAAAAAAACAATGAACAGATGCCCGGTATGTTCTAATAATCTTAGTAAAGTAAAAAATCAGACAATTTGGGGCGGAAAAGTAACTATTGAATTTAGATGTAAAAACTGTGGATATTGGACAGGAAAGAAAAAAAGAATTCCCAATAGATATGTTTTTCATTATAAGGGTTAAAAA
>CAYYOO010000047.1:3496-12006 GCA_964473335.1 uncultured Thermoplasmatales archaeon | reverse complement strand
TTGACACGAGGGTCTAAAAACTCAGTAAATTTTAGATCGTTTGAGATACCAACAATACTTACTTTTGAATTCTTTAAATCACTATTTATCCTTGATAAATTATACAGTGCTTCGTCTCCCTTGAGCTTATCAACTTCATCAAGGATGATAACTGCCACACCACCAGTCTTTTCGATCATTTGTTTAAGCTTTGCAAATACTTCATCAGTAGGCCATCCGGTAAAAGGAATGCGTTCTGACCAATCATTAATAAAATGGTTTGCAATGTTTTGAAGAAGACGGTACTGAGTGTCAACTACCTCACAGTTTATGTATATAAAACTGACTTTTTTGTCGGTTTCTTTTCCTTTTTTAAGAAGTTCATCCCCGATAAATTTTGTGACAGCGGTCTTTCCTGTGCCTGTTTTTCCATAGATAAAAACATTACTGGGTGTTTCATCACGCAGCGCAGGAACAAGAATAGATGCTAAATTATTTGTTTCCCTTTCTCTGTGTGGAAGCATATCAGGCATAAATGTAGGGCGCATTGCCTCACGATTTATAAAAAGGCCTTTTGTTTTTAGTAAATTACCAAATATATCACTGTTTACAGTCTTTTTTGCCGTATAGCTCAGTCCTCCCACAAAGAAACAAGGACCTATGTAATCAACGATTACATATTAAAGATTTTTGAAATATTCCAAAAAATTTTCTCCTTATTTTCTTCTGTTAGAAATAAGCAAGGGGAAGGCCTTTGTTTCTAGTGGAAAATGAAAAAGTGCAATAATAAAATTTTTAGATTTTTCTATTTTTATAATTTTAAAAATCAAAATATTCAAATACCAAAAAAAATATACATATGCAAGAATACTCACGTCTTTTATAATTTTCTAAAAAAACTCACAGGCACATATTTGTTTTCCACACGAAATGAAGGGGTCTCCCTTTATTTTTTATTTTCTATGGATAAGTACTTATAACACATCTAATTTTCAATCAACCAGGAAAATATATTATGAGTCTCATTGGAAAAAAACTAACAATCAACAAGACACATCTTTTTGATATAAATAGACGTGTTACAGCATTTGCAACACAAGATTCTTGGAAGAATGCTCCGCATGCAACATATCTATATGAGCCAGATATAACAGATTTCCATAATTATTATCTTAAAATCAGAAAAAGAATTGAGAATGATTCACCAATAACATTTACAGTTGTAATGTTAAAAGCAATTGCTGAAGCTTTAAAAAAAACCCCGAAACTAAATTCACTTTTAAATTATAATTTTAGAACTGCAGTTGGAAAACATCATCATCTAAAGGAAATAAATATTTCAACTCCATGGCTACTTCCAGATCTTAGACTTATTTCACCTGTTATTCATGACGTTGGCAATAAAACACTTGAAAATATCGCAGACGAAATCAAAAATATTAGAAGAAAGATAGATAACACAAGTATCGAAGTGATGCAGTATTTTGTTGCAAAGGAACAATTAATATACAATCTTAAGCATTTTAAATTAGGAGTAATAAGACATTTTTTTAGTTCTTTTGTAGGAAAAAACAGGATAAAGATATCAAAAAAACAGAGGAAAAAATACCAAAACACACCAGATAAAGATAAGGTTACCACACGTGATATCTTTGATGCAAGTGTTCTAGTATCAAACTTGGGAAGTGTTTTCAAACAACAGCGCGGAGGAATAACACTACTAGATCTAATCAGCCCTCAGGTCTTTGCGATAGCAATAAATGCACTACAAGAAAGACCTGGTGTTTACCAAGATGAAAAATCAGGTGAAAAGAAAATCGGAATAAGAAAGATACTACCACTTACATTAACAATAGACCATAGAGCACTTGACGGAGCAGATTTCGTTCCATTCCAAGACGGTCTTGACAAAATTTTTTCAAATCCAAAAATACTTGACAAATGGTAAGAATAAAAAAGAGTACAAATGTGGGTTTATTGCCCACCAATGATGATTACATCTTTTACTGATTTTATTGAGTTAAATGGAAACACAAGATGCCCTCTATTGTCCTGATGATAAAGCCTTGGATCGACATCATCAGAAGGTTCAACAAGAAGTCCCACAAGTTCTCCAGTGTTTTTATCAACAGTAGAATTTCTCATAATACCCAAGTAAAGTCCTTCCTCGCTCATCACTGTCTTACCTCTTAGTTCATCTTCAGTTATCTTCATATATTTTTTTCCTCCTTTTATTATTTTAATTACCTATATTACATATATTGAATATCTTTTTCTTTTTTATCTTTTTTGCTGATTCCTTTACCTAGTTTTTCAGAAACAGTGCTGTAAAACTTTGTAATATCAGGTGTGATAGATGCACGTACACTTTCAAGTGCCTTATCAAAATGTATCTTCTTTACAATGTCTGCTTTCTCGTTTTCTCTGATAGAAAGCATTGCTGCTTCTCTACATAAAGCCTCAATATCAGCACCTGAATAATTCTCTGTAATATCAGCAAGCATTTCAACATCTACATCTTTAGCTAGCGGCATGTCTTTTGTATGAATCTTAAATATTTCAAGCCTTGATTTTTCATCAGGTGAAGGAATTAACACAAGCCTATCAAACCGTCCAGGTCTAAGAAGGCTTTGATCAATGATATCCGGTCTATTTGTAGCGCCAACTACAACTACGCCTTCCATGCTCTCCATGCCATCGATACTTGTAAGAAGTTGGTTTACAACACTATCAGTTACGTGACTGCCAGTATTAGTTCCACGCATAGGTGCAATACTATCAAGTTCATCCAAGAATACGATAGTTGGAGCGACCTGTCTTGCTTTTTTAAATAGTTCACGGACTGCTTTTTCGCTTTCACCAACCCATTTGCTCATAACCTCAGGGCCTTTAATTGAAATAAAATTAGCACTTGATTCACTAGCAACTGCCTTTGCAAGTAGAGTTTTACCAGTACCAGGCGCACCATATAAAAGCACCCCTCTTGGAGATTTGATGCCCATACGATCAAAAACCTCCGGTTTAGTTAAAGGCCACTCTATTGCTTCACGTAACTGTTGTTTTGCTTTATCAAGACCACCAATGTCTTCCCAAGATACCTTTGGAACTTCAACAAGAAACTCTCTCATAGCAGATGGTTCAATACCCCGATGTGCTGCTTTAAAATCATCCATTGTGACTTCCATTTTTTCAAGAATTTCAGTTGGAATAGGCTCTTCAAGATCAATTTCAGGAAGATAACGTCTTAATGCATTCATTGCTGATTCTCTAGCTAAAGATGCTAGATCAGCACCCACATAACCATAGGTTATTTCAGATAGACCATCAAGATTTGTATCATCACTCATAGGCATACCGCGGGTATGAATCTGAAGAATTTCCTTTCGTCCATCTCTATCAGGAGCATCAATTTTAATTTCCCTGTCAAACCGTCCGGGTCTTCTAAGAGCAGGGTCAATTACATCAGGTAAATTTGTAGCTCCAATAACAATTAGTTTCCCTCTACCTTTCAAACCATCCATAAGTGTCAGCATTTGTGAAACAACACGGCGCTCTACTTCCCCATGAACCTCACTTCTTTTCGGTGCTATTGCATCTATTTCATCAATAAATATAATGCTTGGAGCATTTTTTTCTGCTTCTTCAAAGATTTTTCTTAGGTTTTCTTCACTTTGGCCGTAAAATTTTGAGTTATGTAAAAAGAAATAAGAGCCACCCAAAAAGCTATCATCATCTACAGTAAAATCATATAATTCTTGCTCTCCTGCAAAGTCAAGTGATTCAATCCTCTCCCAACCAATATCTTCTCTCATCAGAAGATTGTATTCTGTTTCAATAGAGTCATTCAAAATATTATTTTTTTCAGCTAGTTTATAAAGCACATCAAGTGCATGTTTTGTGATATTACCTGCTTTGTAAACATAGTAATCCTTGTTTCTATATTCTTTATACGGAAGTTTATCCTTAATTTCATCTACTATAACTGAAGGGTATGGCAAATCTTGGAAGTCCTTGATTCTTTTGACTTTTTTGATTTTATTTAGTTTTTCAGACTTTGTAATGGTTGAGGAGCCAATTTCTAGAAACTTAAGTCTTCCTTCATATCCTCTAATGGTTAGTTCATAAACACTACCCTTTGGAGTTTTATGTAAATTTATTTTAGATGAAATACCGAGTTTTATTTGAATTAAAGATTGTAAGTCATTAACGAATTCACGGGACTTACTAAAGAGTTTTGGAGTTGGGTAATCATTAGTCATTGCAACTGTTCCATCACCATCAAAATAGCCACGTATGAAAGCCCTTATTTCATCTTTAGTAATCTTATAGAAATATCCAGGCACTGTCAATTTTTTATCAAAAACAAAACCAATATGTTCTAAAAACATTACAAGTGTTTTAGAATAAGTGACAAGCCTGCAGTCGTGCTTATTTGTTTTAATAATTCCAAATAGATTTTTTAGAAGGGTTTTAAACCTATCAATAAGAACCGAATCATTATTTGAAAAAATTACGGCATCTCCTTTTTTTGATATGTTTCCATCTGAGACTAAAAGACCGAGAAACTCCATTAAATCAGGTGTTGTTTTTTCTGGTAGCTTAACTAAATTGCTTCTAGATAAATTCCTGCTTTTTATTACAAATCTATCCTCAATTCTTTTGAGATCTGGTATTTTTTCAGGATGTAAATAGTAGCTTTTTTCATCTGTTTTAATGTTATTTATCCTTGCTACATAATCTCCTTTTTTAATATTTTCAACACGTTTCCATTTAAGCTCGCCATTTTCATATATAAGGAATGGTTGGTTATGTGAGGTTTTAATTTCACTTCCATCGCTTGTAGTTACACTGTAGGTAGGTGCTTTTAATTTTGTAACATGAGTGATTTTTGATTTTTTAATTTTATTATCTTTAAAAGAAAAAGTTGATACAGGTTCTTCAAGTTCGATTGTAACGCTATTATTCCCTTTAAGTTCTTTTCCTTTTTTATTGAAAACATCTTTTGCCTTAACATGTCCCTTTGGATTTGTAAAAATTTTTGTGTCACCATCAACACACATCACTTCCGGACCATTTATCGTATAAAAATTAGCACCCGATTCATTAGCTACAGCCTTTGCAATAAGAGTTTTACCTGTTCCCGGTGGACCATGTAGAAGAACTCCTTTTGGAGGATCTATTCCAAGTCTATCAAAAAGTTCAGGGTGTTTTAATGGAAGCTCTATCATCTCTCTAACTTTTGAGATTTCTTCATGAAGGCCACCTATATCTTCATAACTTACACGTGGTCCTTCTTCCTCAGTTATTTTTGCTGCTTCTTCTTTAACTTTTATTACAGTTGAATCACTAATTGAAACAATTCCACCTGGATTTGTATTAATTATGATAAATGGTAGACTACTTCCAAATAAGGCAATTCCAGGTATTATTACACTATCTCCTTTTGTAAGGGGTCTTTTCAATAGGCCTTTTTTGATTAAATTGTCAATCCCACTTCCAAATTGGATTTGCTGACCTTTAGATATTAATGGGGCAAGAGAAACATTCTTTGCTTCTTTAACATCTGCACGTCTAATCTTTATTCTGTCACCTAGGCCTGCACCAGAATTTTTTCTTGTAAGATTGTCGATTCTGAGTATTCCTTTTCCCTCATCAGTAGGATGGGCACGCCATACAACTGAAGCGGTGGTTTTTGTGCCTTCAATTTCTATTACATCTCCTATTGATAGATCTAGTTTCATTCTTGTTTGATGATCGATTCTTGCTCTGCCGTATCCTACATCTTGTTGAAAAGCTTCTGCTATTTTTAATACTGCTTCCTTATCTGTCATTTGACCTCCACCAGAAAGTTTTAGGTGTATTTAAGCTGATAATAAAGAAGTGATTATTATAATTTTTCCGAAATTCTTTGTTTTAACAAATTTCATTGAAAAACAGCATATTTGTAACGCTATTTTTATATAAAAAAATTGGGGATAAGTATTATTATGAAAAAATCAAATATTGGTTTAAAACATTATTCAATACTATTTTCAATACTTGGAATAGCCTTTCTTTATTCTATTACTATTTTTTGTAAACCTGCTGTTGTTGATTTATCAAAGCTCTCTGAATATGAAGGTAAAGAGATTATCACTAAGGGCGTTGTTAAGGATATTATTGAAACTAAATATGGAAATCAAATTCTTACAATTCAGAACAATAACAGTTCAGTAATGATCTTTTCAGAAGAAAAAACAAATGTAACTTTCGGAGATTTTATTAAAGCACAAGGAAAAGTACAAAAATACAAAGATTCGTTTGAACTTATTGTTGAACAAAAAGAGTTTATCAGTATAATTAGAAAATGGCATAATAAAACCCAGCCCGTTTGGCAGTTATCACTTGATCCTTTTAGCTTTGTTGGGTTAAATGTAAAGGTTGAAGGATATGTCGACTCTATATATAATTCGTATTTTAACTTGAGGGATCTAAATAAAAGCACCTCTCTTATTGTTTCTTTTGAAGGGGGAAAACCTATATATTTAGAGGCCGGAAGAAAAGTAATTGTTAAAGGAGTATTTTCTTATGATAAAGAGAACTTTAGGTATATGCTCCGTCTTTTTGATAAAAAGCATGGTGTTTTTTTGGAGGCGGACTAGGTTTTGCTTGATTTGTTATTGGTACTTTTCTTTTGTTTTTTAGGTGTTTTAACAGGCATTTGTACCGGGCTTATACCTGGTTTTCATGTAAATAATGTTGCTTTGATTCTTTTATCTGTTTCAACAGTTTTTATTTCTTCTTTTTCTTTTTTAACAGCTTATGGTTTTTCTTCAAGTTTTGTTCTTCTTTTAGTAGGTATTTATATCATAAGTTGCAGTATTTCTCATACTTTTCTTGATTGTATACCTTCGACTTTTTTGGGTGCGCCAGACCCAGATACTGCTCTGTCTGTTTTACCTGCGCATTCTTTGTTTGTTGAAGGAAAAGGATATGAGGCAGTGGCGTTATCAGCAACGGGTAGCTTTGGTGCAATTGTTTTTTGTTTTCTAATTCTTATACCAGTTAGATTTTTTATTGGTGAACCTTTTTATTTCTATGAAATACTAAAAAGTATTATGTTTTTTGTTTTGCTTGCTATTTCTATTCTCATGATTTGTACTGAGAAAGGAAAAATTGAAATTAATGGTAAAAACGGTGTTTATTCTTCTGTGATTGGTATGTTTTTTGCTTTGTTTATTTTTATTTTATCAGGTCTTTTTGGATTGATTATTTTTGAAGTGCCTGTTGAGTCCTTTGTTGGAAATAGCTCTCCAGTATTGTTTCCAGCCTTAGCTGGTCTTTTTGGTACATCTACTTTGATTAATTCACTGATGGAAAAGCCTTTCATTCCTCCTCAAATAATTGAAGCTGTTAGAATTGAAGGCAAAGATAAAAAAACGTCAGTTTTGTCTGTTTTAACAGGGAGTATCGGCGGTATTTTAGTATCAATCATTCCTGGTATTACTAGTGCTACTGGAACTGTTATTGCACTTAATGCAAGAGGAGAATCTTCTAAAAAACAAACCATTGTAACACTTAGTGCGGTAAATACTGCATGTGCTTTTTTTGTTG
Organism: uncultured Thermoplasmatales archaeon; assembly: GCA_964473335.1. Taxonomy (GTDB): domain Archaea; phylum Thermoplasmatota; class E2; order DHVEG-1; family DHVEG-1; genus CAYZTD01. The sequence continues at coordinate 4,434 of CAYYOO010000047.1, read as the reverse complement.
TCATTATGATGTTTGTTATAATGCGTGCTCGTAGCGGTGCAGCGCTTGCTGTTATGGATCTTATTTCAGTTTCAGAGTGGTCTAGTGGTTTTGTTCCTTTGTATCTAGTGTATTTTTTGATAGCTTTGGTTTTTGCAGGTAGCGCTTCTTATCTTTTTACCTTGTTTTTTGGTAAAATTTTTGCAAAGAAATTTGCTAATGTCAATTATTCTATGTTAGTTAAAATCACAATTCTTTTTGTTGTTATCATGGTTTTTTTGTTTACTAGTTTAGTTGGATTAATTGTCCTATTTGTTGCAACTTTGATTGGTCTTTTACCTGTTTTGTGGGGTGTACGCCGTAGTCATTGTATGGGTGTTTTATTAGTCCCAATTCTTCTCTATTTTATTTGATATCCATTTTTTCAAAAGGATTATATATATAATATTTAATCTATAATATGTCCTAATAGAAGTGTTATTGATGAAAGGGAAAGTGCTTTGTTTTACAATTTGTGTGTTTGTATTACTTCTTACTATTAGTTTTTCACCAACGGCCATTGAGATAAAAAAGGTAGATAATAACACGTTTTTTAAAGAATCATCTCTTTTACCGCCCTGGAGCAATCATAGTAGCTGGAAAGACAAATGGAAAGAATATTGGGGGGAAGCTTGGGCATCAGTTTCAACAGATGGTTATGAAGGAACATCTTGTTGCACAGCAAATTCAAAGTTCATAGGTAAAGGAAAAGCTAAAACATATTTTTATCATGGCACGGATCTTGATGAATATACCTGTTCAAGTGATGGTTTTTATAATATTGAATTTTTATATTCTTATGATTGTTTTTTTAGGCATTTTGCTTATTATTCTTCCTTTAATCTGGCTGCAGTGTATGGTAATTTAAAATTTACATTTATGGTTTATGTCGAGGATGAACAGGAAGAATATAAAGAAGA
>CAYYOO010000047.1:1615-3396 GCA_964473335.1 uncultured Thermoplasmatales archaeon | reverse complement strand
AATATTTTTTCTTTGTTTCTTTCGTTTGTAACAATTGCTACATGTGTTTTTCCATAGATTACATGCAGTATGTCCCCTCTTTCGTAGTTTATTATATCATAGAACCTTTTGAGTTTGTCAAATAGGTCATGGGTCTTTAGGATATTTATATCTATAATATTTGTTTTTAATGTTACTTCAGCATATTTTGATTTAAAGCTTATATTGTTTGTTCTTTTGTTTATTTTATTTGCATATCTTCTGAGAGCGGTTATTACTGCTGAGGTTTTCACTTCTTTACCTAGTTCTTTTTCTATTTCTGGTTTTAGTCTTTTTGCTACAGATCCATAGGATGCTATTTTTTTATCAAGTGCTTCGTAAAGATAGATCTTTTCGTTCACCAGCTTATTTACCACATGACTTATTGTTACCATGCGGTATGGATATATTTGGCGCATATAAAACTTTATGACCTAAATAACGAAAAAAATACTTATAAATGAAACAAATAGTTTCAATTTGTTTTTATTACGTCAATTTAGAGATTTTGAAGTTAAAAATGTCAAAGATTTTTACTTTTCAAAGTTATGTTATCGCCAATTATATTTGGATGAAGAAGTATTAAAAAGAGGTGAAAAAGATGAAAAGAAAAATTGTTGCAATATTTGCAATATTTATAATGGTGTCAATACCACTTGGCATTGTTAACGCAGGAGAAACACAGGAAAAGAAAACAATAAGAATAGCCCTATCAACTATCAGTGAAGAAGGTAATATTTTAACTGAAAATTTTTACACAAGTGAAAAAGAACTAACAGATTTTCAGAATCTGATAACAAATCTATTTGAAAAAGTGGAAAACCTTGAAAACATAGATGGAATCTTAGAATTATTACAACGGTTTCAACTTAGAAAAAACCCTCTTTTTTCAAATGCTTTAAAATTGTTTAATAGAAACAAGATCTGTAAAAACAGAGCTTTTATTTTAAGCAGCGGAACATGCTATGAGATTAACCCCTTGAAAACTAATGAATTCAAGATGAGAAAATCTTTTTCATTTTGGAGATACTCAGAAGGATCGATAAACCCACGTACAATTATCTTAAAGCCCTTTCGATTTAATGTAAAAAATCTTGTTGGCAACCAATTTGGTTTTATGAGTAAATTCACAGGTATCTACATACACATTTCAAGAACAATACCCGAAAAAAGCTACACTTTTTTTATGGGTACAGCAAAAAATGCAATGGGGATAAATTTTATGCTAAACCCTCAAATCTAAACTATTTCCTTTTCTACTTTTTTTATAATTTCATCAAAATCTACATTAAACTCTTTTCCTACGATTAATGCAGAAACAGTTGTTGTAAGATTTTTTTCCTTTTCTATTTTTTTTATCTTATCAAAAATTATTTTTTTATCTTCATCTGACTCTTTAACAATCTTACTTATTATTTGGTTAAGGGTGCTTGTATCTTCTTTTTCTATTCTTCCTTTTTCTTCAAATATCTTTTTAGATGGACTAAAGCCGAGAGGTATATCTATTTTAGAAATATTAAAAGAGGGACGTATCTGATTGTCTTTTTTAGTAAGTAATTTTTCATTAATTGCTTTATTTACAAAATCTTTAGCTGAATCGGGGCTAAACCATTTCAAATCCATAGATAGAGTTAGATATATATCAGAAAAAGACAGTTCTGTCTTACCACTTCTTTTGAATAAAAAAGCAATTATTGTTTCTGCCTGCGAACTCATCTAAATATACTCCTTGATTTTATCAAAATCTACAATAAGTCCTTTTA
>CAYYOO010000047.1:0-1515 GCA_964473335.1 uncultured Thermoplasmatales archaeon | reverse complement strand
TTTTCCACCTGACATAAAAGTATCTACAACATCACCAAGGTTTTTTGGAGCACTATCAATACATAGATCAAATGTTTTAGATAGTTGTTGATATGTGCAAAGGTTTGGCTTGTTTTTATCAATTGCATCAAAATCAAGGATATAGATTGTTTTGTCTTTGAATATTTTATCTTTGTCAAGGATTATCTCTTCAATACTAGTATCTTTGATTTTTCTATTTTTTATTTTAATAAGTGGCAGTAGTTCCATTACAAAATAAGAAAAAAGAGGAGTTAATAAATTTTTTTAGCAAAAAAAAGATATTATTTTATAACTTCTCTTTTAGTTTCTTTCAATCTTTTTTCTGTTTCAGCGATATTCATCTTAGTTTTAAGAACAGTATCTGGATTAAGTGAAATACTATCAATTCCGCATTCAACCAAAAATTCAGCAAACTCTGGAAAATCACTAGGAGCTTGGCCGCATATTCCAACCTTTCTTCTTGGAATGTGTGCATGTGCTGTTTCTATGACTTGTTTCACTAGACGTTTTACTGCATCGTTTCTTTCATCAAAGATATGAGCGACTAGATCTGAATCACGATCTAGACCTAGTGTTAACTGTGTTAAGTCGTTACTACCGATTGAAAAACCATCAAATATTTCAGCGAATTGATCAGCAACTATAACGTTACTTGGGATTTCACACATAACATATATTTCTAGATTATTTTCACCTTGTTTGAGGCCAAATTCTTTCATTGTCTCAATTACTTTTCTTCCTTCTTCAGGGGTTCTACAAAATGGTATCATTGGTTTAACGTTATCAAGTCCCATTTCATCTCTAACTTTTTTTATAGCTCTACACTCCAGGCCGTATGCTGGTTTGTATTTTTTATCATAATATCTACTAGCTCCACGCCATCCTATCATTGGGTTGTGTTCTTCAGGTTCATATAAATATCCGCCAATAAGATTTGCATATTCGTTTGTCTTAAAATCACTCATACGAACGATTACATCGTTTGGGTAAAACCCAGCTGCAATCTTAGATATACCTTGAGCAAGTTTATCAACAAAGAACTCTACTTTATCATCATAACTAGCACTTCTCTTATCTATTTCACTTATTATTTTAGCAATTTTTGGGTTTTCATTTGAAATCTTTTTTAGTTTTTCATATTCCATTAAAGCAAGTGGATGAATTCCAATATGTGAATTGATTATGAACTCTTCACGTGCTAGACCCACACCATCATTTGGTATTTGTCCCTGTATAAATGCTTTTTCAGGTATTGCTGCATTCATCATGACTTTCGTTTTAGTTTCTGGGATATTGTCTATTTTCATTTTGTCTACTTTAAAATCAAGTATTCCTTCATAGATTCTACCGACACCTTCAGAGCAGTCTACTGTTACTTTATCACCTGATTTTAAAACATCTGTACCTGTACCTGTACCAATCACGCAGGGTATTCCTAGTTCTCTAGAAATAATTGCAGCGTGACAATTCCCTACTATTATTGGGGTATAGTTC